>CAUVLK010000353.1:0-3155 GCA_963552635.1 uncultured Lautropia sp.
CTGACGCCAGGGCAGGCCTCCTCGATATCCGAGATGGCGAAGGGGTGCTGGCGTCTCAGGACTTCTGCCCGAACGCGCTCGCCCTTGGCGCCATGGCCATGTTCCAGCGTCCCGACGCGCGTCTCGAACTCTCGGTAGGCGCGCAGCAGGACGCCCCAGAAGTAGTTGAGCCAGGGCATGCTGTCGTGCTGGCCGTCGTGCCAGCCCTGGGAGCTGGCTTCCAGGGTTTCGTAGTAGGTTTCCCTGGATTCCTCGAAGAGCCGTTCAAGGCTGATGAAGCGCCCCACGGCATAGTCGAAGTGGTAGAGCAGCTGCAGGGTCAGCAGGCGTGCCATGCGGCCGTTGCCGTCGGGGAAGGGGTGGATGCAGAGAAAGTCCAGGATGGCCAGGGGCACCAGGACGAGGGGATCGGCCAGGTGCTGATCCAGGGCAGTTCGGTAGTGGGCGATCAGGTCTGCCATGGCCATCGGGGTGAGGTGGGCGGATACGGGGGCGAAGCGGACGCGGGAACGCCCGTCCGGCTGGCGCTCGATGATGTCGTTGTTGGTGGCTTTCCACTGTCCGCCGGGCTGGGGCATGTAGCGGTACATCAGCCCGTGCAGCTGCCGGATGGTGCCTTCCGAGAAAGGCATCTCCTTGCCGCTTTCATGGATCAGGTTCAGGGCGTCGCGGTAGCCGGCGATCTCCTGCTCGGAACGGCTTCGGGGCGTGGCGTCCTTCAGCATCAGGGCGCGCAGGCGCTGGGTGGAGATGATGACGCCTTCCAGACGGTTGGAGGACTCGGTGGACTCGATGGTGGCCGCTTTCTGCAGTCCCTTCAGCACTTCGGGTAGCTGAACACGGTAGAGCTGCTGCTTGCCCTGGAACTCGCCGAGTGCACGCAGGGTGGCCAGCTGCGAGTGGGTGAAGCGGAGCCTGTCCAGATAGTCGGCGGTGAGGGATCGCATCGGAAGGGGGCAGTGAGGGGAATAGGGGTAATGATAGTCCTCTAAATGGGCAATTTCGGGCGAAATTACCCATTTATGCGATCCATTACCCCCATTGTTCTGCCATTTGGAGCCTGTTTTGGCGTGAATTTCAGCCAAAATGAGGCGAAGTAGGGGCAAGAAAGGAGGTAAAGCAGGCCGTAAATGGGTAATTTCAGCGTGAAATTACCTCTATTCGATGATCCATGACCCCTATTGGCGCCAGGCTCCCGTCATGGCGCCTTTCTTCGTCGTTCAGCCTGAGTGCAGCGGCGCGACTGTCGTCTGCCCCTGTTTGGCCCGGGCGTAGTCGGACCCGATGTCCGCCCCGTGTCGGTCCGATTGGCCTGGTCTGGCCAGGCCTGACTGTTGGTCGGGCCTACTTGCGCCCGTCTTCCGACCACCTCCCACCGCTGACGCGCGGCTGTCCGGCGAGGTCACGTCGGGTGAACACGTCGGCAAAGCCTGCGTCACGCAGCAGTGTCTGCACGGGGGCTTCCTGGTCGTAGCCGTGTTCCAGCAGCAGCCAACCGCCGGGATTCAGGTGGGCGGGGGCGCCGCCGATGATGATGCGCAGGTCATCCAGTCCGTCAGGGCCGGCCGCCAGGGCCTGAGGCGGCTCGAAGCGCAGGTCGCCCTGCTGCAGGTGGTGGTCGTTGGCTGCGATGTAGGGGGGATTGGAGACGATCAGGTCGAAGCGTCGGGGGCTGGCCAGTGCCTGCCACCAGCTGCCCGGGTGCCAGTGGATGCGGCTGGCGCCCAGGGTCTTTGCATTCTGCTGCGCGACGGTCAGCGCCTCGGGGGAACGCTCGACGGCATGCACCTCGGTGTCCGGGGTCTCCAGCGCCAGGGTGATGGCGATGATGCCGCTGCCGGTGCCCAGTTCGAGCAGGGACAGTGGTGGAGGTGTCGGACAGGACGAAGTTTTTGAGAGGAGGGCTTGAGCGTCAGCGCTGCTTCGCCCTTGGCAGGTATGGGTTTGTGCTGGGGGCGAAACAAGGGCGGGAGCTTCCGCGTCGGCCGCGTCCATGGTACGCAGCTGCCGGCGCAGCCGCGTGAGCTGCTCCAGCGCGGTTTCCACCAGGGTTTCGGTGTCGGCCCGGGGAATGAGCACGGCGGGCGAGACGGTGAAGGGACGCCCGTAGAACTCCTGCTGGCCAAGCAGGTAGGCCAGGGGTTCGCCGGCGCGGCGGCGTTCTGCCAGGGCCTGGAAGTGGGTGGCGATGTCCGGGTCGGCGGGATCGTCGCCGTGGGCCATGAACCAGGTCAGCGGCTGGCCGGTGAGGCTGGCCAGCAGGCGGCGTGCTTCAGCGCGAGGCAGCTGGCTGTGGCGGATGAGGTCGTCGAGGGTGGGGGAGGTCATCGCGAGGCCTCACCCCTCGGCCCGTTCCGCCGCCAGTTCGGCCAGCCGGGCCTTCATCAGGGCGTCGGTCAGTTCGTCCAGGTCGCCGTCGATGATGGCCTGCAGCTTGTAGAGGGTGAGGTTGATGCGGTGGTCGGTGAGCCGCCCTTGCGGGAAGTTGTAGGTGCGGATGCGCTCGGAACGGTCGCCCGAGCCCACGAGGCTCTTGCGGTGGGCGGAGGTCTCGGCGGCGCGCTCGCGCTCGCGGGCGTCGCGCAGGCGGGTCAGCAGCACGGTCATGGCCTTGTCGCGGTTGCGGTGCTGCGAGCGGTCGTCCTGGCATTCGGCCACGATGCCGGTGGGCAGGTGGGTGATGCGCACGGCGGATTCGGTTTTGTTGACGTGCTGGCCGCCGGCGCCGGAGGCACGGAACACGTCGATGCGCAGATCGTCGGGGCTGATCTCGATGTCGCCGGTGGGCTCGGCCTCGGCCATGACGGCCACGGTGCAGGCGGAGGTGTGGATGCGCCCCTGGGATTCGGTGACGGGCACGCGCTGCACGCGGTGTGCGCCCGATTCGTAGCGCAGCCGTCCGTAGACCTGCTGGCCACTGACCTGCACGATGACTTCACGGTAGCCGCCCAGTTCGGATTCGCTGGCCGACAGGATCTCGGTCTGCCAGCCGCGATGTTCGGCGTAGCGCAAGTACATGCGCAGCAGGTCGCCGGCGAAGAGGGCGCTTTCATCGCCGCCGGTGCCGGCCCGGATCTCCAGGATGGCGTTGCGGGCGTCGTCGGGGTCACGCGGCAACAGCAGATATTCGATGCGCTCCTGGGCGGCCTGCAGGC
>CAUVLK010000354.1:0-3148 GCA_963552635.1 uncultured Lautropia sp.
AGTCGGACAGGCCGCGCTGCGCCAGGAACTCACGGGCTTGCTGCAGGGCTTCGCGCTTTTTCAGGCCGGGCAGGCCCAGGGCCAGCTCTTCTTCCACGGTGGGGAAGATGATCTGGTCGTCGGGGTTCTGGAACATCATGCCGATACGCTGGCTGCGCTTCATGCGCCCCTCGCGCTGATGGATGTCCAGGCCGTCGATATGGATGCTGCCCTGATCGGGGGCTTCCAGGCCGCACAGCAGGCGCAGCAGGCTGGTCTTGCCGGCGCCGTTGTTGCCGATGAGACCGATGCGGTCCTCGGTCAGTTCCAGCTGAAGACCGGCAAAGACGGGCGTGATGCCGCGCGTGAGGTGTACGTCCTGGAGGTGCAGGGTGGGCATGGGCAGATGACGGGGCCGGGTGACGGGCCGAAGCCGGCATGCGAGCCTGGGGGCACGCTTTCAGTAGGAAAACCGATGGATTCTGGCACGAAAGGGGGTGGGCGATGAGACCGTGACCAGTTCGGAACCCAGGTCGAGGGTGGTGGCGTGCAGCGGGGGGCGTTCGCCGTTGGCGGTGGGCAGGCGCACGTCGGGGTAATGGATGAGGACCTGTGGCAGCTGGTGCGCTTCCGGATGATCGGTCAGGAGCGCCGGCGGAACTGCGTGGGGGCCGTGGTATTCGGGGCCGGAGAAATCACCGGGCTGGCGCGGTGAGACGGGCTGACGGGCCGCCATGGCTGGGGCCAGCCGGTCGGGATGATGCCGCTGCAGGAAGGCGGTGAGCGTTTCCGCGTCGGGCAGCTGGCTGTCCAGGGTGCTGAGTGAGCCCATGCCGCTGATGCCCTCGCCCCAGGCCTTCAGCGTGGATTCCTTGCGGGTCCACATCAGCAGGAAGGCCAGTTCGCGCAGGCTGTCGGGCATGGCCAGAAGTTGCTGGGCCTCATGGGGGCGGGTGACGCGATGGACCAGCGAATCCAGCATCTTCACCTCGCGCCCCAGCACCTCCAGATCAATGCCCAGTTCCTGGGGCCCCAGAGCCACCCAGGTGACGTGTTCGCTGTGGGTCAGGTTGAAGTGCAGGGGGCTTTGATGCACTGGATCCAGGCTGGGCTTGCCTCTTGGGCTGCGCACGAAACGCACGTCGGTGGGCGATGTGTGCAACTGGCGCGCCAGCAGGGTGCGCAGGCCGGCACGGGTGGCGCGGTAGCGGCGCTGCAGGTGCTCGAAGCGGAAGCGCTCGGCGCGCGCGTGTTCGGCCGCGGCGATCCAGTGGTCGGATTCGGGAGGGCGGGGCGCATCAAGGTCGATGCGCCAGCAATCGACAACGGGAAGGTTCGCGTCCGGCATGGCGGTATCAGGAAGGGATCGGGACTGATCTCCCGAGTTTACTGCCGTGTGCCTGGCCGTCTGCCTGCGAGGGGATCCGTGTTTCCCCTTATTTGGCGGCGGCCTTGATGCGCAGGATCTCGCGCACGAAATCGTTCATGCGTTGGGCGAAGGCGGGGTCATCCAGCCAGCCGATGAGAGCGAAGGTGTCGGGCTTGCCCCCGTCGTCGGCTTCCACGCGCTCGCCCTGATAATGCTGGAAGAAGATGGCCTTGCCGCCGCGGATCTTGCCCCGATGCAGCACGGCAATGCGGCCGTTTTCATCCTGGGCGAAGACACCAGAAATGGCGCGGCTGATGCCCTGGACGGGAAAGTTGATCTCCGCGGCCAGCGAGACTTTCTTGCCGGCCACCGGCGTGTCGGTGCCGAAGCCGTTGAAGTGCTTGGTGTCCTGTGACTGGCCGGCGAACCAGAGGCCCAGCGTGTCGTCGTAGGCCACATCGGTCTCGAAGCCGCCGCCGGCACCGCCGACGGTGCAGGCAATGCGCTGGGGCAGCGCGCTCTGCAGCTGATGGACGAGGGTTTGCTGGGCGTTGCTGATGTCGGCGGCATTGCTGATGACGGTCAACATGACGGTCGGGTCTCCTGGTGGGGTCGGGATGATGGATGCCATCTTAGCCGATGGTGGGGGTTCATCGGTCCGGCCGGTCCTTGGGCTGCGGGTTCCTGGTTATCGGCACCGCCTGGCCGTTGGTCCTGTCATCCGGCCTTCGGTGCTCCCCAAAAAGGAGAAGGGGCGGTCCGACGAAGGTGTCGGACTGCCCCTGTCGCGCGCCTTTCAGGGCGCTCTCAAAGACCTTCGGATCAGTGCCGCTTGCGCAGACCGCCCAGCATGCGGGCCATCAGACCGCCCTTCCTGCTGGCGGCGTCCTCCTCGGTCGCGGGTCCGGGCTGGGCCTCTTCATAGGCGTGGGCCACCTGGGCCAGCGTTTCGAAGACGAAGCGGCGCGGGTTGACGCGACGGCCGGTGAGCACCTCCATGCGAGCGATGGCCTGCATCACCAGCATCGAGTGGCCGCCCAGATCGAAGAAGTTGTCATCGGGCCGGATGTCGTCGGTGCCCAGCAGGGCCGCCCAGACACCGGTCAGCGTGGCCTCCATCGAGTTCGCATCCTCGGCGGGCCGAGGCGCTTCGGCGGTGGCCACGTCATGTCCGGCAGCGTCGGACGACGGGACTACCTGGGCCTGCACGCCGGCACCGGGA
This sequence comes from uncultured Lautropia sp., assembly GCA_963552635.1. GTDB lineage: Bacteria > Pseudomonadota > Gammaproteobacteria > Burkholderiales > Burkholderiaceae_E > Lautropia. The sequence continues at coordinate 2,571 of CAUVLK010000354.1, forward strand.
GCAGCGGCAGATGCCGCAACGGTCGTGGGCATGGCTGCCGGCGTGTCGGCGGCTGCCGAGGCATGGGCAGCTGCGGTCACTTCATGTGCGACGGCGTGCTCGGTGCCGGTTCCATCGTGGGAAGGGGCGTTCCCGGTGGGGGCCGTGCGGGCCATCACTTTCTCGATGCCGATTTCTTCACCGAAGCCAGGCTGGTGTGTCGGTGAGGCCGACGAAGGCTGGGCTGACCCCGCCTGCGGTGCAGCCGTCGGCGTGGACGGCAGGGCGGTGACGGGATGATCGACCCCACAGAGCACGGCCGTCGGAATGTGCGTGAGCATGTCGGCCAGCGGGGTGTCCGGCTTACTGTCCAGCCAGCAGGTCAGCAGCAGCTGGTAGGCCTCGGCGATCCGGCGCACGCGCAATGCATCGAAGATGTCGGTGTTGTACTGCAGACCGCCCACCAGGTGGTTGCCATTGGCCAGGAACCACAGGCCCAGGTCCTCGGCGGTGCCGGGTTGCAGCACATACAGCGGCTTGTCGTGCAGGTTGCCCCACTGCAGCTGGCGTGCCGTGGCTTCCTGGAACGAGAAGAAGGC
>CAUVLK010000355.1:0-3131 GCA_963552635.1 uncultured Lautropia sp.
GGCAGCGCCGGGCACGACGCCCCGAGCCAGCCTCCCGCCAACCCGGCCGACGCCGAGACCTTGCAGATCCTGCAGCGGCGCGTGGACGATCTGGAACAGCAGGTGGCCGCGCTGACGGAACGCCTGGAACGGCTGGAGTCCTGACAAAAGAAAAGCCCCTCCTGCGAGGGGCTTGCTTCATCGGATAAGGCACCGGGGCGAGTGCCCCGGCAAGCCGTCAACGGCCGATGATCATGGGTACAGACCGCGCTCGGCACGGGCCTGGAGCACCCGCTGGCAGGCAATGATGTAGGCTGCCGTGCGCAGCGACACCTTCTTCTCGGCTGCGATCCGCTGAATGTCGCGGAAGGCGCTGAGCTGGATGGCTTCCAGACGCAGGTTGATCTCGTCCTCGCCCCAGAAGAAGCTGGAGAAGTCCTGCACCCACTCGAAGTACGAGACGATCACGCCGCCCGAGTTGGCGATCACGTCCGGCACCAGGGTGATGCCGCGGTCGGCAAACACCTTGTCGCCGGCCTTGGTGACCGGACCGTTGGCACCCTCGACCACCAGCCGGGCCTTGACGCGCTCGGCGCGCTTGTCGTCGACCTGACCTTCCAGCGCCGCCGGCACCAGGATGTCGCACGGCAGACCCCAGAAGTCCTCGTCACCGATGGCCTCGGCCTCGGCAAAGCCCTTCACGCCGCCGGTCTTGCGGGCATGCGCCTGCAGGGCAGGGACGTCCAGGCCCTTGTCGTTCTTCACCGAACCGGTGTGGTCCTGAATGGCCACCACCTTGGCGCCGGCCTGGGCCAGCAGTTCGGCGGCCACGCCACCCACGTTGCCGAAGCCCTGCACGATGACGCGTGCGCCATCCAGCGCCAGCCCCATGTTGCGTGCAGCCTCACGGGTGGTGAGGAACACGCCGCGGCCGGTAGCCTTGACGCGACCCAGCGAGCCGCCCAGTTCGATCGGCTTGCCGGTGACGACGCCGGTGACGGTGGCACCCTGGTTGGCCGAATAGGTGTCCATCATCCAGGCCATGATCTGGCCGTTGGTGTTCACGTCCGGTGCCGGGATGTCCTTGGTCGGCCCGATGATCACGCCGATCTCGCTGGTGTAGCGACGGGTGAGCTTTTCCAGCTCATTGGGCGACAGCTTCTTCGGATCGACCCGGATGCCACCCTTGGCACCGCCGTAGGGGATGTTGACGGCCGCGTTCTTGATCGTCATCCATGCCGAGAGCGCCATCACCTCTTCCAGCGTCACGTCCGGGTGGTAGCGCACGCCGCCCTTGCCGGGCCCGCGCGAGACGTTGTGCTGCACGCGGTATCCCTCGAAATGGGCCACCGTACCGTTGTCCAGCTCGATCGGCACATCGACGATCAGGGCGCGCTTGGGCTTTTTCAGCGTCTCGACCCACTTGGCCAGCGGGCCAAGGTGAGGCGTGACCTGGTCCACCTGCGCCAGATAGGTATCCCAGGGGCTGCCGGGTTGCGGCTTGAGATACGACAGGTTAGACATGGATGATGTCTCCTTAGGGTTGAAAAATCGGAATCGGAATCGAATAGCTCTGATACTACCCCCGTCCGGGAAATCAGGCATCCCATGTGCTCTTTCACGACACGGCCGTGCCGCGGCAACCGGCGCACCGCAGAAAAGCCCTGCATGGCAGGGCAGGGAACCCCTGCAGGCTTTCCTATAATCACCTCCTGGAACACGCCTCCGCACGGGGCACCCCGCCTTGCCGCCGGCCTGTTCATTCCCGACGCAGACCCCCGATCCGGACCTTCATGGCCATGAGCACCCCGACCTATCCAACGCTGCCCGGTGGGCATGCACTGAGCCCCTTCCGTGCCCAGGCACTGCTGCAGAAACTGCAGGCCATCGACGATGCCATCGAGACCCTCGATGCCGAATGGTTCTACCCGCTGGAGGTCTCGGCCCCGGGGCCGGATGGCGCCCTGGCCGGTGAGCGGCTGGCCCGCCTGCAGCTGCTGGTGGACGAGCACCCGCTGCCCGATGCCCCCGACGGCAAGCACCAGCGCTCCCTCTGGGTCACGGCCCGTCAGGGCACGCTCTCGCCCTGGTCCTCCAAGGCCATCGACATCCTGCACCATGCCGGCTTTGCCGATGTCACGCGCATCGAGCGCGGCATCCGCTGGAAGCTGGGCTTTCGGCACGGCCTGCTGGGCGGCAGCAAGGCCCAGGACTATCCCGAGGCGAAGCTCGCCCTGCTGGCCGCCTGCCTGCATGACCCGATGACCGAGAGCTGGTTCACCACCGCACCGGATCCGGCCCGGCTCTTTGCGCCCCATGCCCCCGTCCCGCTGGCCACCGTGCCGCTGGGCGACGATGCCGCCGCCGCCCTGCGTGCGGCCAACACCCGGCTGGGCCTGGCGCTGTCGGCCGACGAGATCGACTACCTGGCCCGCGTCTATGGCGAGCTGGGACGCGACCCCACCGATGTCGAGCTGATGATGTTCGCGCAGGCCAACTCCGAGCACTGCCGCCACAAGATCTTCAACGCCGACTTCATCATCGACGGCAAGCCGCAGGAACGCTCGCTGTTCGGCATGATCCGCGAGACCCACAAGGCCCACCCGCAGGGCACGGTGGTGGCCTATTCCGACAACGCCGCCATCCTGGAAGGCGGCTCGCTGGCCGCCTGGAACGTGGACCCGGCCACCGGCCGCTATCGCTGGTCCGAAGAGCCGGTGCATCGCCTGCTGAAGGTCGAGACCCACAACCACCCCACGGCCATTGCCCCCCACCCGGGCGCAGCCACCGGCAGTGGCGGCGAGATCCGTGACGAAGGCGCCACCGGCCGGGGCGGCACGCCGCGCTATGGCCTCACCGGCTTCACCGTCTCCAACCTGCGCATTCCCGGCTGGGAACACCCCTGGGAAGCCGCCAACAGCCGGCCGCCCACCCTGGCCACCCCGCTGTCCATCATGATCGAGGGCCCGCTGGGCGGGGCCGCCTTCAACAACGAATTCGGCCGCCCGAACCTGCTGGGCTACTTCCGCACCTTCGAGACCCCGCTCTCGCAGGCGGCGGCCGACGGCCCGCACACCGGCTGGGGCTACCACAAGCCCATCATGATCGCCGGCGGCGTGGGCTCGGTGGATGCCCGCCACCAGCACAAGCTG
>CAUVLK010000356.1:0-3129 GCA_963552635.1 uncultured Lautropia sp.
CTGCCCGCTGCAGTCGCACCAGCTCGTCGATGCCCTTGGCCGCCAGATCCAGCAGCTCGCTCGCCTGCTGACGGGAGAAAGGTGCGCCCTCGGCCGTGCCCTGGATCTCCACCAGGCCGCCGGAGGCAGTCATCACCACGTTCATGTCGGTCTCGCAGCCCGAATCTTCCTGGTAGTCCAGGTCGAGCACGCAGGCAGGAGCGGCGCCAGGCAGCGCCACGATGCCCACCGAAATGGCGGCCACTGCTTCGCGCAGCGGATCGGCCGTCAGCTTGCCAGCAGCCAGCAGGCCGTCCACCGCATCGCGCAGTGCCACCCAGGCTCCGGTAATGGCCGCCGTGCGCGTGCCTCCGTCGGCCTGCAGCACGTCGCAATCCAGGTGGATCGTGCGCTCGCCCAGCTGCTTCAGGTCGGTCACCGCCCGCAGGCTGCGCCCGATCAGCCGCTGGATTTCCTGCGTGCGCCCGGACTGCTTGCCGCGCGCCGCCTCGCGGTCGCTGCGCGTGTGGGTGGCCCGCGGCAGCATGCCGTATTCGGCCGTCACCCAGCCCTGCCCCTTGCCACGCAGGAAGGGGGGCACGCTGTCGAGCACGCTGGCCGTGCACAGCACCCGGGTATCACCGAAGCTCACCAGCACCGACCCCTCGGCGTGGCGTGTGAAGCGTCGCTGAAAGCACACGGGCCGCAGCCCGTCCAGCGCCCGGCCATCATGCCGCAGCGTGGAAGAAGAAACAGTCATCGGAGACCCCCTGGAAGATCGGTCCCCGCATTCTATCGCCCCCGGAAATGCACCCGGCAGACCCAAGGCGCCCCATGCCTGCCCCTGGGAGCAGGCAATCGGGTCATTCACGACAGATCCCGTGCACGGACGGGTCAGGAAACGGCCCTGTCAGGGCACTTCCTTGTTCGATCGCTGGATCGCCTCCTGGATCTCGGCAATCGTCTTGTCGATCTCGTCCTCGGTCATGTCGACCGATTCGGCTTCCAGGTTGTTGGCGATGGCAATGGTGGTGGTCACCGCCCCGTCAGGCAGCGCCATCGACGACAGCGACGGCAGGCCGTCGCTCTCGGAGCTTTCGGTATCCCACTTCATGGCCAGCACCGTGGTGTTGTCGGCACCCACGCCATTGTGGTTGAGCGCCGACTGGATCAGGCGCGGCACCGCCAGCTCCAGCGGTTCGTTGCGGAACTCGCGTACCAGCTCCTCGCGGCTCACGCCGCTCCAGAGGCCGTCCGAGCACAGCATCATCACGTCACCCGCCTCCAGCGGGAAGGCCGCATGGATCTCGACCGGCGGGATGAACGGCGAGCCCAGGCAGTTGAGCACCTTGTTGCGCTCGGGGTGCACCTCGGCCTCGGCCTCGGTGATCAGTCCCAGGCTGATCAGGCTCTGCACCTTGGAGTGATCCAGCGTGCGGAACAGGATGTCGGAATCACGCAGCAGGTACAGCCGGGAATCGCCCGCATGCCCCCACCACGCATGCCCGTCCTGCACCACGCATGCCACGATGGTGGTGCGCGGGCACTCGTTCATGCCGTGCAGCTCGCGATAGCGATGCAGCTCGCGGTGGCTGGCATGGAAGGCCTGCTCGATGAAGGCCACCGGATCACGCAGCCGGGGCATGGCCTGCTGCTGGAACATCGAGGCCACCGTCTGCATGGCGATCTGCGCCGCGATCTCGCCCCGCAGGTGCCCACCCATGCCGTCAGCCAGCACCATCAGCAGCGACTCGCGCGAGAAGCAGTACCCCATCCGATCCTGGTTGATCGAACGACCACCGACATCGGTATCCTGGAAAATGGAAAAACGCATGGATCGAAAGCGAGTTGAATGTTCTGGGGCGTCCTGTCCGGGTCATCTGCCACTGACAGGCCTGCGGCGGTGCCGTGCCGTCCCGACAGCGGCCCGTGCCCGACCGAAGGCCCGGTCTCAGCTGCCCTTGCGGGCCGTCAGCAGCGTGGCATCAGCCTCCTCGTGACCCGACGGCGGTGGCAGATGGACATGATGGCTTCGCTTGTGCGACGACGATCCTTTCGGATCACGCCGCCGCCTGAACGGCGAGATGATGTCCTCCAGCCAGCGCAGCGGCAGGAAACTGCGGGTTTCCACCCCCTCGCGCATGAAGGGTTCGCGCAGCGCCCGTTGCAACGCAAACACGCTCTGCGGCCGCTCTAGCGGGTTGAGCTTCATGCACCAGTGCACCAGATCCAGCAGCTGCTGTGAGTAGATGTCCGTCAGACCCGTCAGGACGGCATCGACCTTGTCCTGCTTCATGCGCTGATCGGCTGCCTGCGGCGGCGCCCCGACCATGCAGGCGTACATGCTGGCGCCCAGGCCATAGATGTCGGTCCAGGGTCCCAGCTGCTGGTTCTTCTTGTACAGCTCCGGTGCCGCAAAGCCCGGCGTGTACATTGGGAAGAGCTTGGGCGCGTCCTGCGTGAGCGTCTGGCGCGCCGCCCCGAAGTCCAGCAGCATGGGCAGGCCGCCTTTCTTCAGATAGATGTTGGCCGGCTTCAGGTCCAGGTGCAGCAGGCGGTTGGCATGCACCTCGCGCAGCCCGTTCATCACCTGCGCGAAGATCTTGCGGATGTGCCGCTCGGGCAGCACGCGCTTGCCCGGCCGGTTGCGGTTGTGGATGACCAGCTCCTGCAGGCTGCGCCCGCTCTCGTAGGCCATCACCATGTAGACCGTCTCGTTGGCCCGGAAGAAGTTGACGACGCGCACCACGTTGGGATGGATGACCCGTGACAGCGCCCGGCCTTCCTCGAAGAAGCACTTCAGGCCATTGCGATAGGTGGGCAGATTGCCGCCCACCACCTCGGGCACCAGCTGCCCGGGTGTGCGACGGACCAGAGAACTGGGCAGGTATTCCTTGATGGCGACCGGGTTCCCGTCCTGATCCTGGGCGAGATAAACCATCGAAAAACCGCCGCTGGCGATTTTTCTTACAATCCGGTAGCCACCTGCCTCGAAGCCCTCCGGCAATGGTGCGTTCTGCTCATTTGCCATGGTTGCTATTGTAGAAGCGATGGATGCAAAACTCTGTATTTCCGTGTTACGACACGCCGGACGGACAGGCACGGCGACTGAATGACATCCGGCCCCGCCTCCATCCCCAAAAACCCCGG
>CAUVLK010000357.1:0-3126 GCA_963552635.1 uncultured Lautropia sp.
GATCAGCGCTTGTGAGCGATCACGCGATCCTTGATCTTCTCGTACACGCTGGCCGGCACGATCTTCTTGCGCTTCAGCTCATCCTTGCCGGTGTAGGGGCGTCCCTTCACGATGGCCTTGGCGCGTGCCTCGCCGATGCCGGGCAGTTGCGCAAGTTCCGCTTCGGTCGCGCTGTTCAGGTCCAGCTTGCCGACGGATCCCGCGGCGCTGTCCTTGGCTGCCTCCTTCGTGGCACTGGCCTTGCTGGTGGCTTCCTTGGCCTTGTCCTTCTGGCTCTCGGCCTTGTCCAGAAGCTTGCTGCCATCCTTCTTCAGCGCATCCTTCTTCTCCTTCAGGGCGGATGTCTTGCTGTCGGCAGCTTCGCTCATCTTGCCGGAGAGCGAATCCTTCGCTTCCGTCACTTTCTCGCGGGCGCCCGACAGCAGTTCGGACTTGTCAGCCGCGTGCAGCGGTGCACCGAATGCCAGCGCCAGCGCAGCCAGCAGGCCCATCACCGGAGTGCGCACCGAGGGGAGGGCGGGTTTGTGGTTCTTCTTCATGAATATCTTCCCTGAACATGTATGGTGCCAGCCCCGCGCCGAAGCCGGAACCGACGATGATGCCTTCATCCGTGCCGCCGCCGTGGACGGTACGTTGATGAAGACAGCCGACAGGGTACCAAAACCCGGGCCCTGAATCGTGCGGGCGGCAAGCCGATTGGCCGAGAAGACACACCTGCGGTAGGGGCTTCCTTGGCATGCCGATGATCTTGTCCCATCCATTGCTCTGCCGGCTATCGCATCCGGCCGTACCAGCCAATACAGGATGTGACCGTCGGCGCTCAGGCCGCCAGCGCCGTAGGGTCCGTACAAGGGGATCCTCTCAATGGGCGGCCGGCTCGCGTGCGCCCTTCAGCATTTCCACCAATGCCCGTAGCGTGACGGATATCCGGCGGTTCGGGTAGTACAGGCAGAAGCCCTCGATGCGCGGGCTGAAATCTGCCAGTACCCGTACCAGGCGACCTGCCGTCAGATGCTCCGCCACAAGCTGATCGGCCGAATAGGCCAGTCCCTGTCCATCAAGGGCAGCGGCGATGATTAGGCCGGCGTCGTTCAGCACCAGCTTGCCCGGCACGCTGATCCTCAGCAGGCGGCCGTCCTGCATGAACTCCCAGCGCTGCAGACCGTCACCCTGAATCAGCCGGCGATTGATACAGCGGTGGTGCTGCAGGTCGGCGGGTGTCACGGGGGTGCCATGCCGCTTCAGATAGTCGGGCGACGCCACAACGGCCACTTGGACCTGGGGGCTGACGGGAACAGCCACCATGTCACGGGGGACATCGCTTCTCAGGCGGATGCCGGCATCAAAGCCATCCTGGATGATGTCCACGAAGCCATTGTCAGCCGATATCTCCAGCGAGATGTCCGGATAACGTTCCGAGAATTCGCGCAATCTGGGTAGAAGCACATGCAGGGCTGCCGTATGCGGCACGCTCAGTCGTATCGAACCCGCGGGAACCTCGCGGTACTGGTTGAGACGCTCTACCGCATCGTCGATGCGCTCCAGCGCCGGCCGGACATCCGTCAGCAACGCCTGTCCGGCTTCCGTCAGGGAAAGACGCCGGGTGGAGCGAAGCAGCAACTGCACGCCCAGTCTGTCTTCCAGCATGCGCAGCGTATGCGACAGCGTGGAGGGCTTCAGGTTCAGCCGTGCAGCCGCCCGGCGAAAGCTGCCGGCATCGGCAATGGCCACGAAAGCTGAAAGTTCTCCCAGTTCGGTCGCTCGCATCGGGAAAGGGGGGCTGCAGGTGAATTCAGGGGCAAGCAAAGCATATCAGCCCGGTTGATGGGTTCAAGGGAAGGTCCCTGAATGGCTTCGCGTCACGGCTCCCGACGAGGGATGTGACGGCCACACGAAGGCTCGTTCTTTCCTTTCCCCGAGGCCTTCATTGATGCCGTGGATCGAACAGTGCATGCGATGAGCGGTGTCTTATCGTGTCCAGGTGTCGTTGTTACGATGAATTCACGCTCTCATTGACGGCTTCTGCCAGAAATCCATCAGCCCGCGCATCCGGACGCTGCACCGGCTGTGTCGTTCTCTCACCCGGACTCGGCCAGACGTGCTGGAGTCCGATGTGCCTTTCGCCGTCACCCTCATTTCACTTCCTTGGAACATCAAAGCACCATGACAGACATGACCCTTCAATCCGCTGATTCACCGCACGAGCCACTTCGCTTTCCCTTGGCAGGCAAGGTTGCCATCGTCACGGGGGGCGGAACCGGCATTGGCCGTGCCGCCGCATTGGCCTATGCACGAGCCGGCACCCGTGTGGTCGTGGCGGGCCGACGTGCTGCGGAACTGCAGCGGGTCGTGGATGAAATACACCGACAGGCCAGCCAGATCCCGGCACTGCCTGGCAACCAGGCCCTGGCCCTGCCCACGGATGTGTCCTCTGAAGTGCAGGTGCAAGCACTGGTCGCCAGGACGCGGGAACACTTCGGGCGCCTCGACGTGGCTTTCAACAATGCCGGTGTTCTGGGCCATTTCGCTCCCATCACGCAACAGAGCGCAGCGGATTTCGACGAGGTCATGGGCACCAACCTGAAGGGGGTCTGGCTGTGTGCCAAGTACCAGATCGAGGCGTTCCTGGATCAGGGTGAAGGGGGCGCGATCATCAACACCTCATCCTGGCTGGCGCATGGGGCGCTGGCCGGCTCCTCCATCTATTCCGCCAGCAAGGGGGCGCTGGATGCCATGATCCGCGCCCTGGCACTGGAATATGGCCGCCAGGGAATCCGCATCAACAACATCTGTCCCGGCATCATCGATACGCCCATGGCACGCAGCAGCGGTGATGTGGCTGCCTATCAGCCGTTCGTCGAACACACGCCCATGAAACGCATGGGGCAGCCCGAGGATATCGGCGACGTGGCCGTGTGGCTGGCCAGTGAGGGTGCACGCTTCATCACGGGGCAGAGCATCCTGGTGGATGGCGGGTACACCATCGGCGGCCTGCGCTGGCAGTGAGGCGATCGTCCCCGGACGGCGAGATTCGCGTCCGGGCAAAGCATGAGATATGTCTTGCCTTTTGTATGGCGGTCCTTGCGAGAGCCGGGCTCCGGGGAGGGGATGTACGGAGCCCGGTTT
>CAUVLK010000358.1:0-3116 GCA_963552635.1 uncultured Lautropia sp.
CTGGAGCTGCATGCCGTCGCCGCCGAAGCGCAGATCATCCATCACTTCAAGCAGCCCCTGTCGGCCCCCCTGCAGGGCAGCATCGAAGTCGTGGTGGTGCTGCTCACCATGCTGCTGCTCTACCGCACCAGCCCGTTCCTGGGCCTCATCATCGTGGTGGTGGTCAGCGGCCTGATCCTGCTGACCAGCTGGCTGGCCTTCCGTGCCGGCTGGTGGCTGGCCCCGGGCGACATGCTCATCTCCATCTATCTGGGCTACCCGCTCTGGAACTGGCGCCGCCTGTCCGTGGCCTCGGCCGGTCTCTTGCGCCAGGCCCGCTCCCTGGAACTCTTCGGCGGCGTCTTTGGCGCACGCAACGCCGAGCCGGCCTCGCACGAGCCCATCTCGGCCCAGCTCAACCGCGTCCAGATGGCTGCCCAGCAGATGGCCAGGCTCAACCGCTTCCTGTCGGACAGCCTGCAGAGCCTGCCCCACCCGGTCCTGGTGGCCGACCACGAACAGCGACCACTGCTGCGCAACCAGCGCTTTCTCAACGCCTTCGGCAACGTGGGCGAATGCTGCACCACCCTGTCGGACTGCTTCCGGACCATCTTCGGCAAGCTGCCGCGCAACTTCCAGGACGAGCCCTGCCAACTGGCCGGTGAATATCAGGACACGCAGGGCCGCCACTGGCGGGTGGACGTGGCGGCCACGGGCGCCAGCGCCGACGAGCGCCGCTGGATGATCCAGTTCGTGGACCTGACCGCCCGCCGCCTGGCCGACCGCGAGCGCGAGGAGACCCTCTCTTTCCTGTCACACGACCTGCGTTCGCCCCAGGCCACCATCCTGGCCATCATCGAGAAGCTGCGCACCACCACCGACGGCGCCGAGCGTAGCGCCGGTCTGGACGAGCTGGCCCGCCAGTCGCGCCGCGCACTGGAACTCACCGACGGCTTCCTGGCCTACACTCGCGCCGAGATCAAGCCCATCCAGCCCGAGGAGCACGACCTCAACGACCTGCTCACCGAAGTGATCGACCTGGCCTGGTTCTCGGCCAACGCCAAGAAAGTCCGCCTGACCTTCACCCCGGTGGATGCGGCCATCCTGCGCTGCGACGCCGACCTGCTGCGCCGCGCCTTCTCCAATCTGGTGGAGAACGGAATCCGCCACAGTCCCATCGACAGCAGCATCGAAGTGACATTGATCAATCAGGCGCCGCATTTCCGCATTACCATCCGAGACCACGGCCCCGGCGTGCCGCCCGACAAGCAGGCGCTCATCTTCAAGCCCTTCTGGCAGTCGGCAGGTTCAGAGACCACCGGCAAGAAGTCGTCCCAGGGAAGTGCCGGACTGGGACTTGCGATGGTTCACAAGGCCATTGCACGCCACGGCGGTACCATTCGCGTATTCAATCACCCCACCGGGGGCGCGTGTTTTGAAATCTGCCTGCCGCAAGGCATGCAGGACGTATAGATGCATTCGACATGGCGTTGCTGACGCTCGGACTCAACCACAACACGGCGCCCGTGGCGCTGCGTGAGAAGCTCGCCTTCCCCACGAAGGAGGCGATCGGCACGGCCCTGTCCGATCTGCGTGGCCACCTGAAGTCGCTGGCTCCCGAAGCCGCCATCCTGTCCACCTGCAACCGCACCGAGATCTACTGCAAGACCGACGCCCCCGACGAGGCCGGTCCGGCACTGACCGAATGGATCGGCCGCCACAAGGGCGTGGACGGTGAAGGCAACCTGGCCGAGCACCTGTACCTGCTGCCCAACCAGGGCGCCGTGCGCCACGCCTTCCGCGTGGCCAGCGGGCTGGACTCCATGGTGCTGGGCGAACCCCAGATCCTGGGCCAGATGAAGACGGCTGCACGGGTGGCGCAGGACTCCAACATGCTGGGCAGCCACCTGCACCAGCTGTTCCAGCGCTCGTTCTCGGTGGCCAAGGAAGTGCGCACCCAGACCGCCATCGGCGCCCAGTCGGTCTCGATGTCGGCTGCCAGCGTGCGCCTGGGCGAGCAGATCTTCGAGAACCTGGCCGACTGCTCGGTGCTGCTCATCGGCGCCGGCGAGATGATCGAGCTGTGCGCCGCGCACTGGGCCCCCCACCCCCGGCGGATGGTCATCGCCAACCGCACGCTGGAGCGCGCCCGCCCGCTGGCCGAGCGCTTCGGCGCCACCACCATGGCACTGTCCGACCTGCCCCAGCAGCTCGAGAACTTCGACGTGGTGATCTCCTGCACCGCCAGCAGCCTGCCCATCATCGGACTGGGCATGGTGGAGCGCAGCGTGCGCCAGCGCCGCCACCGCCCGGTGCTGATGATCGACCTGGCCGTCCCGCGCGACATCGAGGACGAAGTCTCGCGCCTGGACGATGTGTTCCTCTACACCGTCGACGACCTGCGCGAAGTGGTCGATGCCGGCCTGGAAGGCCGCCGCCTGGCCGTGGCCGAGGCCGAGAGCATCATCGACACCCAGGTCAGCGCCTTCATGAACTGGATGGTGCAGCGCCAGAGCGTGCCCCTCATCCAGGAACTGCACGCCCGCGGCGACGCCGTGCGCCAACAGGAAGTGGAGCGCGCCCGCAAGATGCTGGCCAAGGGCGAAGACCCGGCCGCCGTGCTGGAAGCGCTTTCCAGGGCGCTTACCGCCAAGTTCATGCACGGCCCCACCACCCTGCTGTCACGCCACGCCGGCAAGGATCCCGAGCTGGCCAACATGCTGTCCGGCCTGCTGCCGGTTCCCCGGGGCGGACGCTGACAGGAAGGGCGATTGGCGGCGCGTTGGTTAGAATGCCCGCCGAACCCCTTCACGCATCGCCATGAAAGAATCCCTGCGGGCGCAGCTGGACCGCATGCAGAACCGGCTGGAAGAACTCAACGCCCAGCTGGCCAGCGAAGACATCGGCAAGGACATCAGCCTGCTGAAGAAATTGAACCAGGAGCACGCCGAGACCAGCGAGGTGCTGGACACCTACGCCCTGTGGAAGCAGGCCGGCGCCGACCTGGAGGCCGCCCGCCAGATGCGCGAAGAGCCCGGCATGCGCGAGTTTGCCGACGAGGAGATCGCCGACGCCGAGACCCGCCTGCAGGCCGCCCAGGAGCGCATCGAATATCTGCTGTTGCCGCGTGACCCCGA
>CAUVLK010000359.1:0-3115 GCA_963552635.1 uncultured Lautropia sp.
GGCCGACGCGGCCTCACCGTGCCTTGCGCCATCACCGATCGTGGCGGGCCAGGGCAGGAACAGGCTGCCCTCCATTCGCTCATCGGCCCACACATGCTGCACGTCATGGCTGCCCAGATGGGCCTTCGTGACGCCGTTGACGGGCGCATCTTCCTGCTGCCGGCCAAAGCGTGCCACCGCCAGGCTGCCCCACAGGTTGGCCGTGGTGCTCTGCCAGGCGCCGCGCTGCTGCCGGGCCAGCAGGCCTGTCACGATCCGTCCCAGATCCTCCTTCCAGGCCGGATCATCCATCACCGCCAGCAGCAGGCGTGCGGCATCCACGTCCCCGTTGCCCATGCGCCACCAGCCGTCACGCTCTGCATCGGCCTGCAGCACGATGCGGCTGCCCTGGTATGAGACCCGGGCACGCAGCGCCTGGAGGGCATCACGCAACCGCTGCGCACGTGCGGGCGCCTGCGACACACGCTGCAGGATGCCGATCCAGTCCAGCAATGCGGCCGTTCCCATGCGGGCGGGCACGATCTCCAGTCCATCCAGCATGGCCGGCCGCACCGCATCGTGTCGGGACAGGGCTTCCAGCGCCATCAGGCGCATGTCCTGCCTATAGTGGGACATCCAGCTGCCTTCCCGCACGGAGAGCTTCCCTTCCACGAACATCGTCAGCCCCCGAATCATCGACTCCCGCGTAGCCTGCGGCAACGCAAAGGCGGCATCCAGCCGGGACGCCTCATGCGTGGCCGACAGCAGCCAGGCCGTCAGCAGCGGGCTGCCGCTGTCGCTGCCGCCACGCAGCGGGAAGTAATCGGCCAGCCCCTGGTCATCCAGATAGGTCGGCATCTTCTCCAGGATCTCCCGCCATATCACCGCATCGTGCAGGCCGATTGCCTTGCTGGCCTGCTGCTCCAGACAAGAATACGGATAACGCTGGAACCAGGCCTGTACCGCTGGCAGGCCGTCGTACAGCCGGGACCGCAGGTTCAGCTGCAGCCCGCCGCGGCCGGGCAGGGCGCTGGCCGGGGGCGCGACCTCCATTGTGGTCGGCTGATGTCCCAGCTGCACAAGCGTGGCCTGCTGCACCGAGACCGGCGTGGCGGCCACGATGCGCTGGTTCACCTTCAGCACGTCGCGGGCAGCTTCCGGTTGGGGGCCGGTTTCCCGGGCCTCCACCTCCCAGAGCATCTCGCCCGGGCGCAGTTCGGCCAGCGTGATCGGTGCCGTCACCTCCCACTGGACCTGACGGGCCGCCTGGGCAGGAACCTGAACAACCTTCGGCTCCAAAGTCAGCAGTGCGGCACGGGGGGTCACCTGCACCGTCATCGGGCGCTGGGTGGTGTTGCGCACCGTGAAGCCGGCCTGGAAGCGGTCGCCGGTGCGAACCAGCGGCGGCAGGCCACTGATCAGCTGCAGGTCCTGCGCCGTGCGGATGTGCGTCTGGCCCGTCCCGAAGTACGAGATGCCACTGTCGGCCACGGCCACGACCCGGAACGTGGTCAGCGCATCATTGAGCGGGACCGTCACGCGCGCCTTGCCCTGGGCATCGAGCTGCACCTTCGGCTGCCACAGCAGCAGCGTGTCCAGCAGCTCGCGCACCGCTCCGCCCGCGCGGGAGGCCGTGGTGCCATCACCGCCCGGCGGCAGCGCCTTGCGGCCATAGTGGCGACGCCCGATGATCTCCATCTGCGCGGTGGCGGTCTCCACACCCCAGGTGCGGCGCGACAGCATGCCTTCCAGCAGTCTCCAGCTGGTGTTGGGCAGAAGCTCCAGCAGCGCCTCGTCCACGGCGGCCACTGCAACCTCGGCATGTGCGGCCGGCCTGCCATCGGGCAGGGTCACCGCAATGTCCACCTGGGCGTGCCCCCGCACGGGATAGCTTTCCCGATCGGCCTGCAGCTTCACATCCAGCCGGTGCTGCCGATCTCCCACGCGGATCTCGGCCATGCCGAAGCGGAAGGCCGGCTTGCTCAGATCCACCAGCGGGGAAGGGGGCTGATACTGGCTGTCGTCCTGCCACCAGGCATCCCACCAGCGGCCCGGATGGCGCCATCCCCAGCCAAAGAAGCTGTACCAGGGCACATCGCGCAGCCGGCCGCGCAGGGCCAGCACGCTCACATAGACGTTGGGCGTCCAGCCTTCCTCCACCTTCAGGCTCACCGTCGGGTCATCGCCCTTGAGTTCCACCACCTGGGTGCGGATGATGCCTTCACGCTCGACGGCCACCAGGGCAGTCGCCTCACGAAACGGCATGCGGACCTGGAAGCGTGCCGTCTCGCCCGGGGCATACACGCGCTTTTCCGGGATGATGTCGATGCGGTCATGGTTGCCGCCCCCGAACCACCATTGCGCCTGGTCCGAGACCCAGAGTGTTCGTTCAACCACGCTGGCATGGCCCTCGGCATCCCGCGCCACGGCCTGCAGCTGCACATCCCCGGCCCTGTCCAGGGACACCTGGCAGTCCAGCCGCCCCTGTGCATCACTCTTGCCCTGGCAGAGCGTGCCCAGCGCCTGCGTCTCGACGTGGCTGTCATAGACATAGAAGCCACCCACGATCCGCTTGCGGCTGCTGTGGATGGTCTCCATCCGGGCTGTCAGCGTCAGTGGCACGCCGGCCCGGGGCTTGCCATCCGTCCCCAGCGCCAGCAGCTGCACGGCCAGCGGCTTGCCGACCGACACCCCGCTCTCGGCCCGCATGCCGACCTGCACGGCGGCCGGCCAGCGCTGTACACGACCACGCAGGGTCTGGATCTCGCCGTTCGGATCGGCATAGCTGGTTTCCACCGTCAGTGTCTGCGGACGGTGGGAGGCGGGCAGCGGCAGCGTCAGCAGACCATGACCCTGCGCATCCAGCATGAGCGGAAGCCGGTTGGCCACCAGACGATCCTCCGGACCATGGGATGCCTGCCCGGTGTCCGCGTCCTGAGTGGCGTCCTGATCGTTCCCCTCGGACACCGAGGAGGATCTCCGGGAGGGGGCCTCGAAGTCGAAGGCCTCATACCCGGCAAACTCGGGTGTCCGCTCCTCCAGCATGGCCGATACCTGCACCGGCATGGCAGCCGCCGGGCCGCCGGCCATGTAGTCCAGCTGCATGTCCACGCGGGCATCCTGCCCGGCCACCAGC
>CAUVLK010000360.1:0-3103 GCA_963552635.1 uncultured Lautropia sp.
CGCCGGCCGGCCCGTCACCCGCAGCGCGGCAGGCACCTCGGGAACCGTGTCGGCAGCCACGCCCACCTCGGCCAGCTTCTTCTGCAGCGCCGTGGCCTTGCCCTTGAGCAGGTTGCCGCGAATCTCGATGGCGGCCGGCAGCAGCAAGGTGGCTGCCAGCGCCTCGGCCTGCTCACCATGGGTGGCGACAAGCCCCTCCCACAACCAGTCCGGCAGACTGAAGCGCACGGCCGGCGGCTGCTGTTCCAGCCACTGACGATAGGCCGCGGCTTGGGGTTCGGTATTGGCCCGCAGCGCCTCGGAAAGGCGCATCAGGCCCGGCAGGCGCTCCCGGACAGCCGCAGCCTGCCCGTCGGATTCTGCTCGGTCGCCCTCCTCCAGGAAGGACTCATAGGCCCGACCATGGCGCAGCACGTCATAGACCCGGTCCGACAGCCAGCGGCGGTCACGCGCCCCCAGCGACGGATGCCGACGCAACCACGCTCCCAGTTGCTGGTCGGCAGGAGCCGCCTTCCCCCAGGCGGGTGACGGGGTGGCAAAGAGCCGTGCGGCCTGCGCCACATCGGCCGGCAGCACGGCGGCCAGCGCATCGGCGGCCAGTCCAAGCAGCCGGGCATCGATGCGCGGCGGCATGTCGCGTGCGCCGGACTCCTGAGGGGTTCTGTCGTTCATGCGGGATGCCGAGGAAAGGGTGAATCAGGCGCGAGCGCCCGTCAGCAGCGGATGCAGCAGCGTGCGCTGTTCCGGGTGGTCCTTGCCGTCCAGCAGCACACCGCCCACGGGCGTGAGCGTGATGCGACCGGCGGCCAGCCAGCTCAGCACCTGCGGGAAGAGCCGGTGCTCCATCTCCAGCACGCGCGCGGCCAGCACTTCTTCGGTGTCATTGACCAGCACCGGCACCACGGCCTGGGCGATGATCGGCCCCACATCCACTTCGGGGGTGACGAAATGCACCGTGGCACCATGCAGCATGGCGCCGCCGTCCAGGGCCTGACGGTGGGTGTGCAGTCCCGGGTGAGCCGGCAGCAGCGCCGGGTGGATGTTGACCAGCCGGCGCGTGTAGCGCAGCACGAAGCTGGCGGTGAGCACGCGCATGAAGCCGGCCAGCAGCACCCACGGGGCCTGGGCAGGCGGCACCAGCGCATCGATGGTGTCGGCCAGCGCCTCGTCGAAGGCGGCGCGGTTGGGATACTGGCGATGGTCCAGCGCCCGGGTGGTGATGCCCCGCGCCTTTGCCCAGGCCAGACCGGCCGCATCGGGGCGGTTGCTGATGACGCCCGCCACCTCCACCGGCAGCTTCTGCTGCTCGATGGCCTCGACAAGCGCCATCATGTTGGAGCCACGCCCCGAGATGAGGATGACGACACGGGCAGGCGAGGCACTTGTTTTCTGGGCAGCAGCACTCATGATGAATGTCCGGGGTGAATGGATGGCACGCGATGTGAAATGGTAGCAGCGGGCGCCCCGCCACCGAACCCGCCAGGCCCCCATTGCCCCCAAAAGCCATCGATCGTGGCCTTCCGGACACCTTGTCGCCCGCATCCGGGCGCTTTCCGCGCGGACATCCCGAGCGTTATCCTTATAATCAGGCCGGTGAAAATTCTCCGATCCCTGCCCCCTGCCCATCTGGACCAGCCCTGTGCGCTGACCATCGGCAACTTCGACGGCGTGCATCTGGGCCACCAGGCCCTGGTGCGCACGCTGGTGGCCGACGCGCGCGAGGCCGGCCTGCCGGCAGCGGTGCTCACCTTCGAACCCCATCCGCGCGAGTACTTCCATGCGCTGGCCAGACAGCGCGGCCGCAATGCCGGCCCCGAGCCCGTGCGCATTTCCACGCTGCGCGACCGGCTGGAGATGCTGGCCTCGCTGGGGGTGGACCGGGTGCATCTGGCCCCGTTCGATCAGCGGGTGGCGCAGTGGCCGGCTGAGGATTTCGTGCGCAACTGTCTGGCACAGGGGCTCCAGGCCCGTCACATCCGCATCGGCACCGACTTCTGTTTCGGTGCGCAGCGCCAGGGCGACTTCGGCATGCTGAAGTCCGTGGGCCAGCAGTGCGGCATCCGCGTGCTGGCCATGCCCACGGTGGAAGACGCAGGCGTGCGCATCTCCAGCTCGCTCATCCGCGAGGCGCTGCTGCAGGCCGACTTTCCCTGGGCGGCGCAGATGCTGGGCCGTCCCTACGCCATCTCCGGCCGCGTCAGCCACGGCCGCCGGCTGGGCACCCAGCTGGGCTTTCCCACGCTGAACCTGCGCTTCCCGTGGGGGCGCCCGGCGCTGCAGGGCATCTTCGTGGTGCAGGTATACGGCCTGTCCGACGATCCCGCCCAGGCCGTGCCCGGCGTGGCCAGCTTCGGCACCCGCCCGGCCGTGGAGGCCGACGGCGCCTGGCTGCTGGAGGTGCATCTGCTGGACTGGTCGGGCGATGCCTACGGCCGGCTGGTCCGCGTGGAATTCCTGGAAAAGCTGCGCGACGAGCTGCCTTTCCCCGATCTCGACTCCCTGGGCCGGCAGATTGCCGACGACGTGCGCAAGGCACGGGCCCATTTTCAAAAGACGACCGACTCCGATGGCCAAATCGACTGAATCCGCCGGCAACGAGGGCGCTTCCGGCTACCGCCACACCCTGAACCTGCCCGACACCCCCTTCCCGATGCGCGGCAACCTGCCCAAGCAGGAGCCGGGGCGCGTGAAGCAGTGGGAAGACCAGGGTGTCTACCGTCGCATCCGCGCCGTGGCCAAGGGCCGGCCGATCTTCGTGCTGCACGATGGCCCCCCGTATGCCAACGGGGTGATCCACATGGGTCATGCCATCAACAAGATCCTGAAGGACATCATCATCAAGTCGCGCAACCTGGCCGGCTACGATGCCCGTTACGTGCCCGGCTGGGACTGCCACGGCATGCCCATCGAGCACCAGATCGAGAAGAAGTACGGCAAGAACCTGCCCACCACCGAAGTGCAGGCCAAATGCCGCGCCTACGCCGGTGAGCAGGTCGAGAAGCAGAAGACCGACTTCATGCGGCTGGGCGTGCTGGCTGACTGGGACCATCCCTACCTGACGATGCGCCCGACCAGCGAGGCCGAGGAGATCCGGTCGCTGGCC
>CAUVLK010000361.1:0-3099 GCA_963552635.1 uncultured Lautropia sp.
CGCAGCAGCTCGATGTTGCCCTTGTTCTCGATCAGCGCCGGGTGCTGGTGGCTATGGGCCAGCACCAGGTACTGCACCATGAACTCGATGTCCACCATGCCGCCCGCATCGTGCTTCAGGTCGAAGAGGCCCGTGTCGTTGGGGTGGCCGTCGTGCATCTTCTGGCGCATCGAAAGGATCTCGGTGCGCAGCGCGGCCTGGTCGCGCGGGCGGGCCAGGATGTCGGCGCGCAGCGTCTCGAAGGCGCTGCCGATGGTCGGGCTGCCGGCCGCGTAGCGTGCCCGGGTCAGCGCCTGGTGCTCCCACACCCAGGCCGATTCGGTCTGATAGACCCGGAAGGCGTTCTGGCTGGACACCAGCAGGCCGGCGTTGCCGTTGGGGCGCAGGCGCAGGTCCACCTCGAAGAGTGTGCCGGCCGCCGTGCGCGTCTGCAGCCAGCCGGCCATGCGCTGTGCCAGCTGGGCATAGATGCGCGGGGCATCCTCGTGCGGGTCGTCGTAGAGGAACACCAGGTCCAGGTCGGACGAATAGCCCAGCTCCTTGCCGCCCAGCCGGCCGTAGGCGATGACGGCAAACTGCGGGTCAGGCCGGTGGCGACGCGGCAGGTTGGCCCAGCAGCGCTCCAGCGTCACTTCCAGCACGGCGTCGGCCAGTGCGCTCAGGTGGTCGCTCAGCACCTCCACCGTCAGGCGCTTTTCCAGGTCCTGCCCCAGCAGGCGGAACACGGCGCCATGGTGGGCCTCGCGCATCGCGTCCATCTGGCGCTCGATGTCGGGGGCGGGCCGGCCGTCGTCATCCAGCACGCCGGCCAGCACGGTGGCATCCAGCTGCTCGCGCAGTTCCTGCGTCCAGTGCGGAATGTCCAGCGGCTCCAGCAGCTGGCCGTTGGCCAGTTCGTCGATGACCACCGGGTGGCTGCGCAGGTAATCGCTGGCCCAGCGTGCCTGCGCCATCATCCGCAGCAGGTGCAGGAAGGCGCCGGGGTGCTGGATCAGCATGTCCAGGTACACCGAGCGCCCGGCAATGGATTCCAGAAAGTCGCACAGCCGCCCGATCAGGGCCGTGGGCCCGCAGCTCTCGGGGCCGGGCTGGAAGTGCAGGGCCTGGCCCAGCAGGTGCTCCACCTTCTGCTGCGACGTGTCGCGTGCCTTGCGGTAGGCGCGCGATTCGCGCAGGGCCTCGATGCGCCGCTGGCTTTCGGGGTCATAGGCGACAGGGGGCTGCGCTGCCGGTTCGGTCTCGGCGGGCGGGGCATCGGTGCTTTCGGGGGAGGGCTGCGGGGCTTCCGCCGGGGAGGGCGACGGGCTGGTGCCCACACTGGAAGTCTGCCCGGCCGCGTTTTCCGGGGCGGCCTCGAAGCCTGCCATCCGCGACGGGGCCAGCAGCTCGTCGAAGACCCGGGCCACGTGGTTGCGGGCATCGTTCAGCCGGGCATCGAACTCGCTGGCGCTCATGCCCAGCATGGCGGCGATGGCGGCGTGCTGGGTGGCATCGTCCGACAGCCAGTGGGTCTGGGCATCTTCCTGGTACTGCAGTGCGTGCTCGGTGCGACGCAGCAGCCGCCAGGCCGACAGCAGTTGCTCCACGTCGGATTCGTCCAGCAGGCGGCGGCGTGCCAGCCGCTGCAGGGCCTTCGGGGTGCTGCGCTCGCGCAGGGAGGGATCCTGCCCGCCACGCACGATCTGGAACATCTGGGCACAGAACTCGATCTCGCGGATGCCGCCGCGACCCAGCTTCACGTCGAAGCCGGCGTTGTCGCTGCGGGCGCGCCGGCTCTCGGTCTTGCCGGCCTCGGTGCGGATCATGTCGTGCAGCTTGGCCAGCGCGGTGAACGCCGGAAAATCCAGGTAGGGACGGAACACGAAGGGCACCACCTGCTGCATCAGCTGCTGTTCGTCGCCGCGCGTGCTGTCGAAGGGGGCCAGGCCCGTGTGGGCAATCACCCGACCCTTGAGCCAGGCGAAGCGCTCCCATTCGCGCCCCTGCTCGTGGAAATAGCTGCCGAGGGCGGGCAGGGTGGCGATCAGCGGGCCCACGTCGCCGTAGGGGCGCAGCCGGGTGTCCACGCGAAAGACGAAGCCGTCGGCCGTGACGTTGGAGAGCAGCTGGTTCAGTCGGCGGGCAATGCGCTCCAGGTAGCGCGGTTCCTCGCCCGCGTCGCGCGCCACGTAGATCAGGTCGATGTCGGAGGAGACGTTCAGCTCGCCGCCGCCCAGCTTGCCCATGCCCACCACCAGCATGTCCTGCGGGCGGCCGCGGCTGTCCAGCAGGGTGCGGCCCTGTTCCTGCAGCTCGGTGGCGGCCACCTGCAGGGCATGGCGCACGGAGACCTCGGCCCAGTGGGTGATGGCGCCCAGCACTTCTTCCAGCGGGGCCTCGCCGCGCACGTCGCGCTCGATGAGGGCCATCATCAGCAGGTTGCGGAAGCGCCGCAGGGCGACTTCGGGGGGCTGCCCCAGCATCTGGTGGCGCACCCAGGCCTCGTCGATGGCCACGGGGGTGAGCGGGATGCCGATGAGGGCGTCCAGGCTGGAGAGGCCGCCTTCGGTGCGGGTGCCGATGGCCTGCAGGTTGCGGCGGAAGAAGGCGCTGTGGCGGTCGGCGGCGTAGTGGGTCATGGGGCGGGGCGTCGGCTCATTCAACGCATGCAAGCGTAGCACTACGGAGGCCAGAGGACATACCCGTACCGTGGCGGGAGTAGGCCGCGGCGGGGGCGTCTCCATGCCCCCGCCGGGTGCTGGCGTGCCGTCAGGCCAGCGGCGGATGCTGGCCCAGCGGGTCGTGCAGCAGCGGGTCGGTGCCGTGCCAGAGGTTGCTCAGGGTGGAGGGTAGCGCCCTGGTGGCCGTGTCGCTTCCGGCTGAGGGCGTGCCGGGCGGCAGTTCTGCGGCGTCCAGCATGTCGGCGGCTTCCCGATGGCCCGACGTGCCTGCCGAGCGGCCGCTGATGTTGGGCTTGCTGAAGGTGGGGCTGCCGTCTTCGGCCTCGGCAATGGTGATGGTGAAGCGTTCGTTGCCGACGTCCGGATCGCTGATGTTTACGACTTGGTGGCCCAGTTTCGTACGGTTCCCCAACAGGGCAGGGTTCTTGCCTGTGCCGTC
>CAUVLK010000362.1:0-3082 GCA_963552635.1 uncultured Lautropia sp.
GTTCAGGCTGTTCACATAGGCGGCCAGGGCGTCCAGGTCGTCCGACTGGCCCGCCTTGGGGGTGCCCAGCGGCAGGTTGTGACCGTTCAGCTCGAAGCTGCCGATGGGCATCAGCCCGCTGCCACCGCCCAGCGCACGGATCTGCTGCTCGAAGTCCTGCACCTCGTCGAAGTTGCCGCTCCAGTGCAGGCGGGCCTTCTTGCCGCCATGGCCCTGCAGCGAGAGGGTCTTGCGCAGGCCTTCACCCAGGCTGCTCATGTCCCAGACACGGCCATCGCCGTAACCTTCGCTGTGGCAGCTGGCGCAGCTCATGTAGCGGTCGCGTGCCAGACGTGGGTCGCGGGCGTCGTGGAAGAGCTCCTTGCCGCGTTTCAGCTGGGCCGGCATCCGCTCGGCGCTCTTCAGCGTGCCGGTGGCCGTGGCGGGCAGGATGGCTCGGGGTTCGTCATTGGCCAGCGAGCTGATGTCGAAGAAGCTGACGGTGCGCGACATCACGTTGCTGATGGCCGCCTGCTTGCCATCCGGCGAGACGGCGATGCCCTGGGGCGTGCGCTGTACGTCCAGCCGGCGTACTTCGGTACCGGTGGCGGCATTGAGGATGCTGATCTCGCGCGAGGTTTCCAGCGCCACCAGTACGTATCGGCCGTCCGGCGTGTAGGTGGCGGCGCTGGCCTGGCCGCTGTTGTCCACGTCGTAGCGCCGTGCGGGCCGTTCGGCTGGCGTGGCAGCCTGCAGGTCCAGATTGGAGACGATGGCGCGCACGGTGTTCTGGAAGTCCAGCGGCTGGCCGTCGCGGCTCTGGCCGCGCTGGATGTTGTCCTGCTTGGAGGGAATCCAGGCCGAGCGGCCATCCGGCGAGATGGCGGCCGCGCCCAGGTAGTTGGGCAGGCCGCGCCCCTGGATGGGCGTGTCTTCCAGCGTGCTGACCGCCAGCGGGATCGTGCGCTGCAGTGTGGCACGGGCTGGGTCGATCAGCAGGACTTCGCCGCCCCGGAAGCCGGTACCGTGGGTGCGGGGCGTGAGGGTGCTTTCGCCCGGCAGGGCAGGCGTGATGAAGCGGCTGGCCAGCAGGCGCTTGCTGTCGGCGGTGATGGCCAGGTGGCGGATATCGGGGCCCAGCGCCATGCGCTGCTTGAGCTGGCGGGTGACGGGGTTGAACTGCAGCAGCTCCTGCGAGCCCAGCGTGCTGACCCAGATGCCGCTGCCATCGGGAGCCGCCACCACACCGTAGGGCTGGGTGGCGACGCCCAGCGCGATGCGGGTGGCCACGGTCATCGTGGCGGGGTCGATGATGCTGATGCTGCCACTGTGGCGGTTGGTGACCCAGACCTGGCCGGCGTTGTCGATGGCCAGCATGCGCGGACCGTGCTCGGTAGCAGGTTTTTCCGGGGCGGTCTCGGCCCGTCCGGGGACGGTCAGCGGGATCTCGCGCAGCAGTGTCCGGGTCTTGCTGTCCAGCACGCTCACGCTGTCCTGGTCTGGGTTGATGACCCAGATGCGCGGCGGGTCCTGCCGGTCATAGGCGATGGAGGTGGAGCCCTGCGGCAGGCGCAGGCTGGCCGGGTTGGCGGCTGCAGCCGGGCCCCGCACCTGACCCAGGATGCGCACGATGGCAGCCGTGGGCTTCTGAGACTTCGGATCGGCATCGTTGCCGGGCAGGCTGGGCGGCGTGACGTTGACCGGGGCGTCCGAAGCGCCGCTTCCCGTGTTGCCGGATCCATTCCCGCTTCCCTGGGAGCCGTTCTTCCCGCCGGCCGCACTGTTCTGGTTGCCGTTGCCCGCGCTGCCCTCGGAGCCGTTACCACCCCCCGCGTTGCCACCCGCCACGCCGCCCTGGCCGCGGTTGTCGCTGCTGGTGCCGTTCTGGGTGCCAGTTCCGTTGTTCCCTTGCGCGCCCTGGCCGTTCGTGCCTGGGATGACGGAGGGCGTGACGGGTGTCACGGCCTGGGGATCGGGGTTGGTGTTCACGGCGCTACCACCGCTGCCACCACCGCCGCAGGCGGCGAGGGCGCTGCAGACCATCAGGGCCATGAGGCTACGCGTCAGCGGTTGGGCTCGGTCAGCCCGTGAGGTCAAGCGTACGGCAAGAGGCGTTGGCCGGGACGCGTCGGCGTCAAGCCAGCCTCCGGCGCCGGATGAACCGGCTGCCGATTCAGGGAGGGCGGAGGAGGGAACGCAGGTGACGGAGATGCGGGATGACTGCACGGTAGCTTTCCTGCCATGGCCGTTTGGATGTCACGGCACTATGCGTCAGAAAAGCGACAGCACACAGGAGCTATGGCACAGAAGGTCGACATTGGCGCCGCAGTCGGCGCGGAAGGATGGGGGGCGGGGATGGAAGGGAACAGGCAGACAATCCGAGGCGGGCTGCTCGGGGTGTGGCATAAGGGGCTGGCGTGATCCGCCGGCGTGATCGTTCAGCGCGAATGGCCTTGCCGAAGCTGATGCGCCACGTGCTCCACCAGTGCCTGCGAGATGCTGACGTTGGCGGGCGGCAGTTCGGGCAGGGCGTCGGGGGAGAACCAGCGGGCGTCGCGGATCTCGGTCGGGTCGACGTGGATGTCGCCAGCCAGCCATTCGGCGGTGAAGGCGATCATCAGGGAATGGGGAAAGGGCCAGCTCTGGCTGCCGAAATAGCGCGGGCGATGCACCTGGATGCCCACTTCCTCGGCCACTTCCCGGCGGATGGCGGCTTCGATCGATTCACCGGCCTCCAGAAAGCCCGCCAGGGCGCTGTAGCGTCCGGGCGGGAAATTGACGTTGCTGGCCAGCAGCAGCTCGTGGCCGCGCGTGACCAGCACCATCATGGCAGGCGAGATGCGCGGGTAGTTGCGCAGGCCGCAACGGGGGCACTGCATGGCACGTTCGCCCGGTACGCGCATCGTGGGCACGCCACAGGCGCCGCACCAGCGGTGGGTGCGCACCCATTCCAGCAGCTGGCTGGCCTGCATGGCGATGGAGGCGAGGTCATCCGGCAGGCGACCGAACCACTGGCGCAGGCCCTGTGCCTCCCAGCCGGGGGGCAGGGACGGAGGGGGACTGGGCAGCGAGACGGCCAGGCAGGGGCGTCCTCGGTAGTGGC
>CAUVLK010000363.1:0-3070 GCA_963552635.1 uncultured Lautropia sp.
GGCGCGAGGTGCTGGCAGCGCACGGCATGGCCTGGGGCGGCGAGCCGCGCTATCCGGAGTCGTTTGCCCATTTCGACTATGTGCGGCCGGACGCACCGCGCGGTGGTCTGGTGCGGCTGGCGGGCATGGGCACCTTCGATTCGCTCAATCCGTTCACGCTGCGGGGCATTGCTGCAGACGGTACAGGCACGCTGATGTTCGAGTCGCTGGCGGTGGCCAGCTGGGACGAGCCCTTCTCGGTTTACGGCCTGCTGGCCGAGGACATGATCCTGGCCGAGGACCGGCTGTCGGTGATGTTCAAGCTGCGCGCCGAGGCACGCTTCAACGATGGGTCGCCGGTGCTGGCCGAGGATGTGCGCCATTCGTTCGAGACGCTGGTGGGCCCCAAGGGGCATCCGCTTTTTCGGCAGTATTTCGGGGACGTGGAGCGCCTGGAGGTGATGGACGATCGGCTGCTGCGCTTCTTCTTCAAGCGCACCAACCCGGAGCTGCACCTGATCCTGGCCAAGGACCTGCCGGTGTTCTCGCGTCGCTGGGGGCAGGGCAAGGCCTTTGATGCCATGCCGCACGAGCGTCCCATCACCAGCGGTCCCTATGTGGTGGACAGCATGGACCTGGGCAAGCGCATCGCCTTCAAGCGGGTGGAAGGCTACTGGGCCGATGCGCTGCCGGTACGGCGCGGCACTTTCAATTTCGAGCGGGTGGTGTTCAAGTATTTCCGCGACGAGGTGGCGCGGCTGGAGGCCTTCAAGGCCGGCGAGTTCGACTGGCTGTTCGAGAACAGTGCCCGCAACTGGACGCGCGGCCACGTGGGGCCGCGCTATCGCAGTGGCGAGATCGTCAAGCGCAACTTCCCGCATTCCAATGTGAGCGGCATGCAGGGCTATGCGCTCAACACGCGCCGTCCGCTCTTCAAGGACGTGCGGGTGCGCGAGGCGCTGGCGCTGGCCTTCGATTTCGACTGGCTCAACCGTCATTATTTCCAGGGGCAGTACACGCGCACGCGCAGCTATTTCGCCAACAGCGCCATGGCGGCTTCCGGCAAACCGGATGCCGAGGAGATGCGCTTCCTGAAGAGCCTGTCGTCGCCGCTGGATCCGGCGGTGTTCGGTGAGTTGCCCGAGCTGCCGGACAATCCGGATGCGGACGCGCTGCGCCGCAACCTGAAGCGCGCGCAGCAGCTGCTGAATGAAGCGGGCTGGCAGGTGGATACGGATGGCGTGCTGAAGAACGCGCAGGGCCAGGCGTTCCGCTTCGAGGTGCTGGGCGATGCGCCGGCCTTCGAGCGGCTGGCCACGCCGTGGATCCACAACCTGGCGCGGCTGGGCATCCGCGTGCGGCAGCGCATGGTGGATCCCGCGCTCTATCAGAAGCGGGTCAGCACCTTCGATTACGACGTGGTGACGACGGTCTACCCGATGAGCAGCACGCCGGGCAACGAGCTTCTGCAGATGCTGGGCTCGGCGGCGGCCAATGACGCGCGCTCGGGCAACTATGCGGGCGTGGCCGATCCGGCGGTGGACGAGATCATCGAGCGCATCCTGCAGGTGCGCTCACGCGATGAGCTGCAGCTGGCCACCCGGGCGTTGGACCGCGTGCTGCGCCATGGCTGGTACATGGTGCCGCAGTTCCACAGCAGCAGCTACCGTGTGGCCTTCGACTGGCGGCTGCGGCATCCCGGGGTGCTGCCGCTCTTCTACGATCCGCAGAGCTGGCTGCTGGAGACCTGGTGGCGTGACGATGAGGCACGGCCGGTCCCCGTGTCCGAGCAGGCCGATGCGATGGACGTGCCTCTGATGCACCTGCCAGACCTGGCGATGGAACGGCCCTCGCAGCCTGCTGGGGTGTCTGCCATCGGTCATCGCGCCGGGAGATTCCTGACATGCTGAACTATGTGCTGCGCCGGCTGGCGCTGATGGTGCCCACGTTGCTGGGCATCCTGCTGGTGAGCTTCGTCATCATCCAGTTCGTGCCCGGCGGCCCGGTGGAGCAGCTGGTGCATCAGCTGCAGAGGGCATCCCAGGGGGCGGAAGGTGGTGGTGCGCCGGCGGCCAGCGGCTATCGCGGTCGTCAGGGGCTGGACAAGGAGCAGATTGCCGAGATAGAGGCCTTCTATGGTTTCGACAAGCCTGCACCCACGCGCTTTGTCGAGATGCTGGGGCGCTATCTGCGCTTCGACCTGGGCGAGAGCTTTCATTACCAGCAGTCGGTCTGGTCGCTGATCGTTCAGAAGCTGCCGGTGTCGATCAGTCTGGGGGTATGGAGCTTCTTCATCGTCTATCTGGTGTCCATTCCGCTGGGCATTGCCAAGGCGGTGCGCGATGGCAGCCGTTTCGATCTCTGGACGACGACGGCGATTCTTGTGGGTTACGCCGTGCCCGGCTTCGTGCTGGGGGTGGCGCTGCTGGTGCTGTTCGGCGGCGGTTCGTTCCTGTCGTGGTTCCCGTTGCGCGGGCTTACCTCGGACGACTGGGAGTCGCTGAGCCTCTTTGGCAAGGTGATGGACTATTTCTGGCACCTGGTGATGCCGCTGACCTGTCTGGTGGCAGGCAGCTTTGCCGTGACCACGCTGCTGACCAAGAACGTGATGCTGGAAGAGATTCGCCGCCAGTACGTGGCCACGGCGCGAGCCAAGGGGCTGGGCGAGCAGCGCATCCTGTACCGGCACGTGCTGCGCAATGCGCTGATCCCGCTGGTGACGGGCTTTCCGGCGGCGTTCATTGGGGCCTTCTTCACGGGCTCGCTGCTCATCGAGACGCTGTTCTCGCTGGACGGGCTGGGGCTGCTGTCCTATGAATCCGTCGTCAAGCGCGATTATCCGGTGGTGCTGGGCATGCTGTATCTGTTCTCGCTGATCGGGCTGCTGACGCGGCTGATCACCGATGTGGCCTATACGTGGGTGGACCCGCGGGTGAAGTTCAGTGGATCGGGGCGGTGAACGGATGAACGCAGTGCAGGACAATCGACACGGTGCGACCGGCCAGGGGCAGCCCAGCGGCCCGCAGGGCGTGCCCGCGTCCATGGCACCGGCCTTGGGCGGCGCAACGCCGGGTCCGCAGGGAGGGGTGGC
>CAUVLK010000364.1:0-3069 GCA_963552635.1 uncultured Lautropia sp.
ATGGTGGTGGCCCAGTGGGCCGTCTGGCGCACCGGGGCCGCCTACGTACCGCTTGATCCGCACTTCCCGCAGGACCGCCTGTCCTACATGGCCGAAGACGCGGGTCTGGCACTCGTGATGGCCGATGCCGAGACCGTCGAGGTCTGTCAGCAGTTCGGCTGGCCAGCCGAGCGCACGCTCACCATTTCGGCCGACGATCTGATCCGGGATCTGCCCGCCAGTGGCGAGATCGAAAAGCGTCTGGACCTGTCCCGCCCCGATGCAGCGGCCTACGTCATCTACACCTCCGGTTCCACCGGCAAGCCCAAGGGCGTGGCCGTGCCACATCGCGCTGCTGCCAACCTGTTGCTGTCCATGCAGCGCAAGCCCGGCATCCGCGCCAGCGACCGGCTGCTGGCCGTCACCACGCTGTCCTTCGACATCGCGCTGCTGGAGCTCATCACCCCGCTGATCGCCGGTGGCACCGTCCACGTGGCTGACCGCGACGACACCGGTGACGGCCATCGTCTGGCCGAACGCCTGCAGCAATGGAACATCACCGTCATGCAGGCCACCCCGGGCACCTGGCGCCTGCTGCTGGCCGCCGACTGGCAACCGCCCGAGGGCTTCCGTGCCCTGGTGGGTGGCGAACCGCTGCCGCTGGACCTGGCGCGCGATCTCACTGCGCTGCCGGTCACGCTGTGGAACATGTACGGCCCCACCGAGACCACCGTCTGGTCCACCTGCTGGCAGGTTCCGCCGCAGCCGTCGTACATCCGCATCGGCGGCCCCATCGACAACACCCGCATCCACATTGTCGACGCCCATGGCCAGGAAGTGCCGGTGGGGGCAGCCGGCGAGATCATCATTGCCGGCGAAGGCGTGGCTCTGGGTTATCTGAACCGTCCGGAACTCACGGAAGATCGTTTCATTCCGGATGATTTCGTCAAGAATAATTCCGAACAGAATCAAGCGGCGCGTATCGACGGACGCCGTGCCTATCGCACCGGTGACAGCGGCCGCTGGCACCACGACGGCACGCTGGAGCACCTGGGGCGCCTGGACCACCAGGTGAAGGTGCGCGGCTACCGCATCGAACTGGGCGAGATCGAATCCGTACTGTCCACCTTCGAGGGCATCACCCAGGTCGTCACCATCGTGCGCGAGGACGTGCCCGGCGATCAGCGCCTGGTGGCCTACATGGTGGTTGACGATCCCGAGGCTGCCCCACGTGAGGCCAACCGCGAGGAGGCCAGCGCCCTGCGCAGCCACCTGCGCAAGCAGCTGCCTGACTACATGGTGCCGCAGCACTTCGTCTGGCTGCCCACCTTCACGCTGCTGCCCAACGGCAAGATCGACCGCAAGGCCCTGCCCCGGCCGGACCAGCTGGCGCGCAGCATCCCCAACCGGCATGCCAGCACCGTCATGCCCGGCTCGTCCGGCACCGCCCGGGGCGCGACGCCCCGGACACCCGCAACGGCCTCAAGCCTCATCCAGAACGTTGGTGCCGACGCAGTCTCGGCTGGCATGACCACGGCGTCGGCAGGCGAAACCATGCGCGCCACGGGCAGTGCAACAGGTGCCACGCCCGCATCGACCGACGCCACACCGTCTGCCGCCCCGGTGCCCGCGCTGCTGCCGCGCGTGCAGGCGCTGATGGCCGAATACCTGCGTCTGCCCGAGGTGGCTGCCGATGACGACTTCTTCGCCGTGGGTGGCCATTCGCTGCTGGCCGCCCAGCTGTTGCAGGCGCTGGGTCGTGAACTGGGCCGCAAGATCCCGCTGGCCACGCTGTTCGAGTCGCCCACGCCGCTGCAACTGGCCGCCTGGCTGGAGAAAGGCGAAGGCCACCAGCCCGTCCACACCACCGACCAGCCTGCCTTCCTGACCGCCAGTCACGCACCGGCCGCCGAGCCTGCTGACACCATCGCTCGTCGTGCCGACCGCAGCGTCGCGCCTCTGTCGCTGATGCAGCAGCGGCTCTACTTCCTGGAGTCGATCAATCCCGACACCCCGGTCTACAACACGCCGTCGGCCCATCGCCTCACCGGCAAGCTGAATGAATACGCCTTCCAGCGTGCCTTCAACCAGCTGATGCAGCGTCAGCCGATCCTGCGCACCATCATCGACACCGATGCCCAGGGCATGCCCGAGCAGCGCGTGGTGGACAACCTGCAGGTCTCGCTCTTCCCGGCCATGGACCTCAGCAAGCTTCAGGGTCAGGACCAGGAAGCAGCACTGCGCCATGCCATCGATTCGCTCGCTCAGGAACCGATTCCGCTGCACGGCGCGCCGCTCTTCCGTACCCGCATGTTCCGGCTGGCCGACGAGCAGCATGTCTGGTTCTTCATGCCGCATCACATCATCTGGGACGGCTGGTCCTTCGACCTGCTCTATCAGGAAATGGCGGCCCTGTATGCGCACCAGATAGAGAAGCCCGGCGCCGCCGATCCGCTGCCACCGCTGGCCATCGATTACGGCGATTTCGCCGGCTGGCACCACCAGTTCCTGAAGAGCGACACGCTGCAGAAACAGGTCGACCACTGGCTGTCGATCATCGATCCGAAGCTGCCGCCCCTGGACATTCCGGCCGACCGCAAGCGCCCGGCCCGCATGAGCGGCCTGGGCAGCACCGAATGGCTGTACCTGCCCGAGCCCCTGGTGGCCCGGCTGCGCGAGCACGCCCGCCAGCAGCACACCACGCCGTTCATGACGCTGCTGGCCGTCTGGGCCCTGCTGCTGCACGGCCTGTCGCGCCAGCCCGCGCTGCGCATCGGCACCCCCGTGCGCGGCCGCGAGCTGCCCGAGCTGGAACAGGTGATGGGCTTCTTCGTCAACGCGCTGCCGCTCACCTTCCACTTCGGCAACGATCAGGGCTCGTCCCATGCAGCGACCCACGCCAGCCCGACCAGCGCCACGCCTGCCGGCATGGCTGCCGGCGCCGGTGTCCGTGAGCACGCTCCGCGCACCATCAGCCAGCTGCTCGAACAGGTCCGCCAGACCGTCGTGACCGCCTTCGGCAACAGCGACGTGCCCCCCGCAGACGAGCAGGGTCGGCACGCCGACGCGCTGGTCGGGATCGGCGCCCAG
>CAUVLK010000365.1:0-3065 GCA_963552635.1 uncultured Lautropia sp.
GGGCAGCCCAAGGGCTGATCCCGAGTCCGGGATCAGCCGGGGCCACCGGGAGGCGCTCAGGGGGTGGGCGCCGTCTCGACAGGCACCCGCCGGTACAGCCCCAGCAGGTGCGGCGTCTTGCCGAAAGGCCGCTGGCGCTGCCACAGCGATTGCCAGGGCTGGGCCAGGATCTCGGCGGGCGTGGCGCCATCCAGGCCGGCGTCCTTGGCGCGACCCAGCAGGTCAGGCAGGTTGATGGGGGTGCCCGGCGTGTCGTCGGCCACCAGCAGCCAGGGGCAGACAGGCTTGGGTGGGGTGTCATCCTGCTGACGCAGATCCGGCAGCCGCACGAAGCGGGCGCCGGCGTAGTAGGCAAACAGGGCCAGTTCACCGGCATCCGTGCCGGCATGCAGCACGCAGCCCGGCTGGCTGGCAAACAGCGCCCGCGTGGGAATCACCAGTTCCTGGTAGCTCTTGCGCCAGTTGCCGGCAGGCAGCCACAGGGTCATCAGGAGCAGCCAGGTCAGCACCATGCCCCCCGACGACAGCGCCATGGGGCGCCAGAAGGGGCGCGGTCGGCGCGACACGCGCCACACCACCAGCAGCACCCAGGCCCCGGTGGCCAGCAGCCCGATGATCAGCTCGATGACCGAGACGTGGGCGACAAAGCCCGGCAGCGCGGCTTCGGCGCGGGCGGCCATGCGCGGCGGCCAGCCCGACATGAAGGCAACCCAGTAGGCCCAGACGGCCAGGCTGGCCACCGAAAAGATCATGACGGCGAACCAGTCCACCACGCTGACCAGGTTGCGGCGGATCATGGGCAGCGTCATGCCGGTCAGCACGGCCATCGGCAGCACCATCGGGGTGAGCGTGGCCTGGTGGTCGGCCGTCTGCGGGTTGCACAGCGAGGCCAGCAGCATCAGCAGCAGCGGGAAGAGGGCCGCGGCAATGGGCGCCTCACGGCAGCCGGCCCGCCAGCGCCACATGCCCCACAGCACGAAGGGCCACAGTGGCCACAGGTACCACGGCAGCGTGCCGCCCAGTTGGGAAAGCGCTTCACCGCTCGGTGCGCCGAACATGCCGGCATTCCAGGACAGCCAGCCATGGAAGAACTCCGCCACCTTCTGGCTGGCGGCCGGGTCCACCGGCAGGTTGCTGTCGCCCTCCATCAGGGGCAGGGCCTGCACCACGGCGTCCGGGTGGCTGAAATAGGCCAGCAGCGCCGGCCAGACGATGCTGCCCAGCACCGCCACCGGCAGCATCGTCAGCAGGATCCAGCCCGCCACCAGCCGGAAGGGCACCACCAGCCACAGGAGCAGCAGCGTGGCCAGCAGCATGACGATGGCCAGCGGAATGCCGTAGGTGAGCAGGCTGGCGGCAATGGCCAGCCCCACCAGCAGCCCGCCGCGGCGGGGACGGTCGATGGCTACCGACAGGCCGAACAGATACAGCGCCACGCACAGGACCTGCGAGGCGTTGGCCGTGGTCTCGTGGATGGGAGCGATGAGTCCGAAGCAGGCCAGCACGGCCAGCAGGGCTGCATCGGCCACCGCGTGGCCAAAGTCCTGCGGGCTGGCGCCGGCGCCGAACGGGTCCTGCGGCTGGATCTCGGGCCGAACGGCCAGGTTGCGCGCCGCATACCAGATCAGGGTCATGGCCAGGGCGATGCCGGCAGCCGCCGTCAGCCGCATGGCCAGGTCCGGGGCGATGCGCCAGCCATCGGCCGCATGGCCGAAGAAGCTGGCCAGCAGCGTGTTGAAGAGCCGTGCGGCGTGCATGCCCAGCGCGCCCGCCCAGAAGGGCAGCGGCCCCCCCTCGTCAGGCACCAGCTGACCCTGCACGTTGGGCAGCAGCCAGTCGATGCTGTTGCCGGTGGCCATGGTGTGGGCGATGCCGAAGCCGATGGCGTCGTCGGTCCGCCAGGGGTCGCGTCCGAACAGGCCGGCCAGGACATAGACCGCGCAGAACAGCAGCGGAATCCAGCGTGGCAGGCGCGCGGCGTCTGCCGAGGTGACCAGATAGGGTCTGACGCGCGACCCGGAACTAGAGCTTGTCATCGTCGGATCCTGTGGGGCCGATCAGTCATCGTTTGGGCTCATTGTCCGCCAGGGGCGCATCGGACGCACGAGAGACCATGGAAAAAGAAAGCCCCGGCAGTTGCCAGGGCTTTTCTGGGGCCACGGCGAACCGCAGCCAGGGGCCGTAGAACGGATCAGGCCTTGGCGGCGGTGGCGCCGGTGCGGGCGAACTTCTGACGGAATTTCTCGACGCGGCCGGTCTCGATGATGCGCTGCTGGGCGCCCGTGTAGAACGGGTGGGACTCGGAGGTCACGTCCAGCTTCATCAGCGGATATTCCTTGCCGTCGTCCATCTTGATGGTTTCGCGCGTGTGCACCGTGGAACGCGTGATGAACTTGAAACCGTTGGCCATGTCCTGGAACACGACTTCGCGGTACTCGGGGTGGATGCCTTCTTTCATAGGGGAATCGGTTGGGTGTTCAGCGCCGAAGCAGGTGGTGAAAACGCACGCAACGGTACGACAAGTAAACGTCCATTATAACGGTTTGGCATGCCCGTGCAACGATTCGCCCCCGCTGATCGGGGCTGGGGCGCCGGCCGTCGGAGGCTTCGGGCAGCGCTGGCCGATGGACGGCTGCCGATGAAGAAACGGGGACGGGTGGATCGAAATCCGTCCCGTCCCCGTCCGGGGCCGCCCATGACAGGGCGGCCGGTGGAGCGAAGCCTGGCTCAGGCGCTGGCGGCCTGGCTGGCCGAGCCCTCGTCGCTGGCTGCCCCGCTGCCGGACTGGCCGGCCGTCTTGCGGGGCTTCTTCTCGAGGTGCTTGGCCTTGGAGGCCGACAGCAGGGCGCAGACCACGGCAGCCATGTAGGGCACGGCCTGCAGCACCAGCACCACCATCCACATGGCCGATTCCAGGTGGTTGGGCAGCCGGGTCATCGAGATGCCCAGCGCCGCCACCAGCAGGCCGATCAGCAGCAGGGCTTCCTCGCGCACGCCACCCCAGGCCATGCCCGCGGGCTTCTTGGGCTTGGCGGGCTTGGCCGGCTTGGGTGCCGGGGCAGGGT
>CAUVLK010000366.1:0-3063 GCA_963552635.1 uncultured Lautropia sp.
CAGCGTGGCCAGCAGGGCCGAGGGGGCGGCCAGTGCCAGTGCGCACGGGCAGGTGACGATGAGGATGGCGGCGGCGATCCAGGGGGCACGTTCCGGGTCGATGAACCACCAGACGATGCCGGCGATCAGGGCCACCAGCAGCACGCAGACGAGGAAGGGGCCCGCATAGCGGTCGGCGGTGCGCAGCACCGTGGGGCGGCTGGTGGCGGCGCGCTCGATCAGGCGGTTCAGCTCGGCCAGCCGGGAGTCGGCGGCGCGGTGGGTGACTTCCACGACCAGCGGGTTGCGCAGGTTGAGGCTGCCCGAGACGACGGGCATGCCGGGTCCGCGCGGCTGGGGCTCGGATTCGCCGGTGAGCAGCGATTCGTCCACGTCGCTGTGGCCTTCCAGAATGCGGCCGTCGACGGCGAAGGTGGTGCCGGCTGGGACCGAGATGCGGTCGCCGGGCTGCAGGCGGCGGCGCGAGACGCGCTCGATGCTGCCGTCGGCACGCAGGCGGT
The DNA here is from genome assembly GCA_963552635.1 of uncultured Lautropia sp. Lineage (GTDB taxonomy): Bacteria > Pseudomonadota > Gammaproteobacteria > Burkholderiales > Burkholderiaceae_E > Lautropia. The sequence goes on from CAUVLK010000366.1 coordinate 501, forward strand.
CGGCGGCCTCCGGAAGCCGCGCCAGGCTGTTGCCCAGACCGGCCGCAGCGCGTTCGCGGGCGCGCGATTCCAGCCAGCGGGCCACCAGCAGCAGGCCGATGATCATCGTGACCGAATCGAAATAGACCTCGTGTCCCTGGTAGAAAGCCACCACGCTGGTGATGACGGTGATGGCGATGCCCAGTGCCACCGGGGTGTCCATGCCGATGCGGCCCTGTCGGGTGTCACGCCAGGCCGCCGTGAAGAAGGGGCCGGCCGCAAAGAGCAGTGCCGGGATCGTGAGCATGGCCTCGGCCCAGATCATCAGCTTCTGCAGGTCGGGCGGGATGGCGTCGCCACCGATATAGCGGGGCACGGCGAACATCATCACCTGCATCATGCAGAAGACGCCCACCAGCATGCGCCAGAGTGCCCGGCGGCGGGGGCGCGGATCGGCGCGTTCGACCATGTCCAGCGGCAGGGGGCGCGGCTCGTAGCCGATGTCGGCCATGCGGGCGAGCAGGGCGCTGAGGGCGTGCCGGGCGGGATCCCATTCCAGTCGGGCGCGGCGCGAGACCACGTTGACCTCGATGCGGGCGTGCTCGTCATCGATGGCGGCGGCGATGGTCTGGGTGCAGGCGGCGCAGTGCACCGCGTCCACGGCCAGGATGGCTTCCTGGCGCGTCGGGTCGCCGGCCAGCGGCCGGGCGTACTCCATCAGCTCTTCGGGGTCGTCCAGAATGGCAAAGCGGCCGGGATCCATCACCATGGTGAATGTTTTTTGTTTGGTCGGTTATGGGGTGTGGGGGATATCCGACAATGGCGGTAGCCCGCCGGAAGCAGATGGGGGCGCGGTCGGGCGAATCAACAGGCCGATAGTGTGAAATTCTGCAGCATAATGGTTTCTGGTTCAGAATTGAGGGGCGCAAGGTTGTCCAGGAGCTAGGCGGACGTTGCTGCGTGCAGCGACATGCCGGCTCCGGCCGTGGCATCGGGCCATCGGTTGTCCGGACATTACGCCGTCATATTAGGGAGGAAGCTGCGCCATGATCACCATTCCCCGTGCCACCAAGATCGTTGCCACGCTTGGCCCGGCATCCAACTCGCCCGAGATGTTGGCCCGTCTGTTCAAGGCTGGGGTCAACGTCGTCCGGGTCAACTTCTCGCACGGCTCGGCCGAGCAGCATACCGAAACGGTCCGGCTGGTCCGCGAGGTGGCGGTGGGCCTGGGTACCGATGTCGGCGTGCTGGCTGACCTGCAGGGCCCGAAGATCCGCATCGGCAAGTTCGCCGAGGGCAAGATCAACCTGAATCCGGGCGATCCGTTCGCCTTCGACATCCATTGCGAGTCCGGCGACCAGGGTGTGGTCGGTCTGGACTACAAGGACCTGGTCAACGACGTGCACCCGGGTGACACCCTGCTGCTCAACGACGGCCGGATGACCATGAAGGTGCTGCGCGTCTCCGACAGCCGCATCGAGTGCGAAGTGATCCTGGGCGGCGTGCTGTCCGATCGCAAGGGCATCAACCGCCAGGGCGGCGGCCTGTCGGCACCCGCACTGACGGCCAAGGACATGGACGACATCAAGACGGCCGTGGGCTTCCAGGCCGACTTCATGGCGGTGTCCTTCCCGCGCAATGCGGCCGACATGTACATGGCGCGCGAGCTGAACCGTGCAGCGGGCGGCAAGTCGCTGATGATCGCCAAGATCGAGCGCTACGAGGCCATCGGCAACCTGGAAGAGATCCTGAAGTCGTCCGACGGCATCATGGTGGCCCGGGGCGACCTGGCCGTGGAGGTGGGTGATGCGGCGGTGCCTGCGCTGCAGAAACGCATGATCCGCATGGCCAAGAGCCTGAACAAGGTCGCCATCACGGCCACGCAGATGATGGAGTCGATGATCGAGTCGCCGGTGCCGACCCGTGCCGAGATTTCGGACGTGGCCAACGCCGTGCTGGACGGCACTGACGCCGTGATGCTGTCGGCCGAGACCGCCACCGGCAAGTACCCGGTCGAGACCGTCACGGCCATGGCGGCTGCCTGCGCCGAGGCCGACCGTGCCGATCGCTCGCATACCTTCGACACGGCCTTCCTGGATCGCACCTTCACCCGGATCGACCAGTCCATCGCCATGGCGGCGCTCTTTGCGGCGCACCACATGCGTGCCAGCGCCATCGTGTCGCTGACGCAGTCGGGCTCGACCGCGCTGTGGGTCACCCGCATCGACTCGGGCATCCCGGTCTATGCGCTGACGCCGGAAGAAAGCTCGCGCCGCCGCATGACGCTGTTCCGCGAGTGCCACCCGGTGGCCATGCAGTATCGCTCGTATGACATGCCGGCCGTGCTGGCCGACGTGGAGCGGCTGATGCTGGAGAACGGCTTGGTCAAGCGCGGCGACCTCGTGGTCATCACCGTGGGCGAACCGGTCGGCAAGTCCGGCGGCACCAACAACCTGAAGATCGTCCGCATCGGCAGCAACGGCTGAGCGGGCCGGGAAGGGTCCTGTCTGCCCGACTTTTCCGTTGTGGTCATCCCGGTCGCTGCACGGATTGCCTGTTAGCCCGTCTTCGACTGGCTGCGCAC
>CAUVLK010000367.1:0-3049 GCA_963552635.1 uncultured Lautropia sp.
TGCCCTACAGCCTGACCCGCACCTGGCACATCCAGTCCTCCATCTTCTGGATCGCCACCGGCTTCCTGGCTGCTGGCCTGTTCCTCGTCCCCATCATCAACGGCGGCAAGGATCCCAAGTACCAGAAGCTGGGTGTGGACGTGCTCTTCTGGGCGCTGATCGTCGTGGTGGTCGGTTCCTTCGGTGGCCAGTTCGTGGCGCTGAAGGGCTGGATGGCCACGAGCCTGAACTGGTGGTTCGGCCACCAGGGCTATGAGTACGTCGAGCTTGGCCGTGTCTGGCAGCTGGCGCTCTTCGTCGGCCTGGTCTTCTGGCTGGTGCTGATGATGCGCGGCATCTGGCTGGCCCTGCGCGCTCCTGGCGACAAGAGCCTGCTGATCCTGTTCACCATGGCTGCTGCTGCCATCGGCATCTTCTATGCCCCGGCGCTGATCTACGGTGAGCACACGCACATCTCCATCATGGAGTACTGGCGCTGGTGGGTGGTGCACCTGTGGGTGGAAGGCTTCTTCGAAGTGTTCGCCACCTGCTCGGTCGGCTTCGTGTTCTACAACCTGGGCGTGGTCAGCAAGCACACCGCCACCACGGCCAGCCTGCTCGCCGCCATGCTGTTCATGATCGGCGGTATCCCGGGCACGTTCCACCACCTGTACTTCGCAGGTACCACCACCCCCATCACGGCCATCGGCGCGATGTTCTCCGCCCTGGAAGTGGTGCCGCTGGTGCTGCTGGGCTATGACGCCTTCGAGAACTGGACGGTGCAGCACAAGGCCATCTGGATGAAACCGATGCGCTGGCCGCTGATGTTCTTCATCGCCGTGTCCTTCTGGAACATGCTCGGTGCTGGCGTCTTCGGCTTCCTCATCAACCCGCCGATCTCGCTGTACTACCTGCAGGGCCTGAACACGGCCGCCAACCATGGTCACGCCTCGCTGTTCGGTGTGTATGGCTTCCTGGCGCTGGGCTTCTCGCTGATGGTGCTGCGCTACATCCGCCCGACCCTGAAGCTGAACAACCGGCTGATGGGCATCTCCTTCGTGGCGCTGAACCTCGGTCTGGCACTGATGCTGTTCACCAGTCTGCTGCCGGTCGGCATCATCCAGGCCAACGCCTCCATCAGCGTGGGTCTGTGGTGGGCACGTAGCGCCGAGTTCGTGGAGCAGACCCCCATCATCCACACCCTGCGCTGGGTGCGTACCATCGGTGACGTGATCTTCATCTGTGGTGCAGCCGCCTACGGTCTGCAGATGGTGCTGGGCCTGATGCACAAGGAAACCGGCGCCGACGTGGAAAAAGCCTGATTCACCAGGCTTCACTCAGGCGGATGAACCGGGGCTAGTCCCCGGTTCCCTCCCCGAGGGCCAGGCGAAGGATGCAGAACATCGCATCCACCGCCTGGCCCTTTTTCTTTTCCGGCGTCCGGTCTGCCGCTTCAGGGACAGGCCATGAGACCGGGATCTGCCACCTTCGTCCCGCCAGCCCCCTTCGTCCCGCCTGCTACGACAGGGACCGCAGCGCCCGCCGGACAATGCGCTGCGTGTTGCCGTCCTCCGGCCGCTCGGCCTGCCAGCGCCCGCACACCTCGCGCACCCAGTCGGGCTGGTCCTTGGCCGCATCGTTCAGCCAGTTGGCCACGGAATCCTGCACATAGGCAGCCGGATCCGCGCGCAGGGGCTCCAGAATGGGCAGGCCCTTTTCCGGCTGGCGCTTGAGCGCCGCAATGTGCCCTGCCCAGACACCCCGAGGCCGCAGTGCCTCGCTGGCAAAGCGCCGGACCCGTTCCGACGCGTCTCCCGTCCACCCTGCCAGCAGTGCGATGCTGGCATCCAGCTCGGCCACCAGATGTGCCCGGGCGGCCATCCAGGCCCATTCGCGCACACCGAAATGCGGGTCATCGGCCAGCGGACGGATCAGCGCCAGACGAGCCGCCACATCCAGGTCTTCCCGCGCGCCCACCAGGAAACACCCCCAGCCGCGCACCGTATCGGAGGGATGACCCTGCAGCCGCGCCAGTCCATCAGCCCCCCAGGCCTGCCACAGCAGCTGCCCCGCCAGGCCCATCCGTTTCAGGACGCCCTCGTCTTTCGCCGCCTGCATCCGATTCACGATATCTTCAGGCAACTCCGGGAAAACGGAAGGCATCAGCACACCAAAATCCACAGCCAGACACTCTGCCAGCGTGGCCGCCTCGATCCGGCCTGCATTCAGCTCGGCCAGCCGGGCCGCGTCGATGGCGGTGCCACGCGGCTTCGGTGCTGCAGACTTTGATGCGCCTGACTTTGGCGCCGCCTTCGTTCGCTTCTGCCCGGTGGAAGCTACCTTCTCACCGCCCACTTTTCGGGCACTCACCTTCGTGGCCATCGCATCTCCTGCAAAGCTCGTTCATCATTCATGCGATCTTCGCACGCCTGCTCGCCCCTTTCCCATGTCCTCGCCCAGCCCCCTCATCGCCTTCAACAAACCCTGCGGCGTCATCTGCCAGTTCAGCCCGCACGAGACCCATCCCAGCCTCAAGGACCACATCGACGCCCCGGGTTTCTATCCCGCCGGCCGACTGGACACCGACAGCGAGGGCCTGTTGCTGCTGACCAATGACGGCAGGCTGCAGGCGCGCATCGCTGAACCCCGCCACGGCAAGGAGAAGACCTACTGGGCCCAGGTGGAAGGCGCGCCGGACGATCACAAGCTGGCCCTGCTGCGCCGTCCGATGGACCTGGGCGATTTCATCACGCAGCCCGCCCGGACACGCCTGCTGGCCGCCGACGAGACCGAACGGCTCTGGCCGCGTCAACCTCCGGTACGCATGCGCAAGACCGTGCCCGACTTCTGGCTGGAGATCCGCATCCAGGAAGGCAAGAACCGCCAGGTGCGCCGCATGACGGCCAAAGCCGGCTACCCCTGCCTGCGGCTCGTGCGCATCGCGGTGGGCGCCCTGAATCTGTGGGACCTCGGCCTGGCGCCGGGTGAATGGCGCTTCGTGTCTCCGGCCGCGCTGAACCGTCGCTGAACCGCCAGCAGTCCAGCCCCCGACCACCCGGCCGCCTGACCG
>CAUVLK010000368.1:0-3047 GCA_963552635.1 uncultured Lautropia sp.
CCACGACAGCAGCGCCATGCCGCAGCCCACCCCGATGGACAGCACCAGGTCGCGGCCACGGCGCAACCGCACCAGCAGCGGCGGCGTGCTGCGCCGGACGGGCATGTCCTCGATCCGCCGGGGCAGCCAGCGCAGGCCCAGCAGGAAGAGCACCGTCGTCACCACTTCCACCGTCAGCTGGGTCAGTCCCAGATCGGGGGCCGAGAACAGGAGGAAGGTCAGGCAGGTGACGACGCCGGCGCCGCTCATCATCATCAGCGCGGCCAGCCGGTGGTACTTGGCCTGCCAGGCTGCCCCCAACGCGCACAGCCCGCCAATGATCCACATGCCCACGAAGTACGGCGAGACGGCCAGCGGCGGGCGCGTGCCGCCCTGCGGCAGCTTCAGCTGCAGACTGGCGCTGACCAGCAGCACGCAGACTGCCATGATGAGAAAGAGCTGCTGCTGCAGCCGGCGCGTGCCGGCCAGCCGCGTGCCCCAGCTGCCCACCAGACGCAGCAGCACCAGCACGCCCGAAAACAGCGCTTGGCCGTCGATGGGTTTGAGCCAGCGCAGCGGCACGTAGTCGCGGGTGCGGGTGCGACGGCGCAGCAGCACCCACAGCAGCACCCCGCCCACCATGGCCGCCAGGCTCATGGCCAGCGGCAGGTTCCAGCCGTGCCACAGCGCCAGACTGTAGGCCGGCAGCTCGCCGCCCACCACCGGCCGGGCGGCCGTGTCCAGGATCGGGCCGATCAGCGTGGCCGGCAGCGTGCCCACCAGCAGGCAGAGCACCACCAGCAGCTCGATCGGCACCCGCATCCAGTGCACCGGCTCGTGCGGCTCACGCGGCAGATCGGTGGCCTTGGGCCCCAGAAACACGTCGATCGAGAAGCGCAGCGCATAGGTGACGCTGAACATGGCCGCCACCGTGGCCACCACCGGCAGCACCAGCCCCACCGGGTGCGAGGTGTCCAGGTCGATGGTGGCAGCAAAGAACATTTCCTTGGACAGGAAGCCGTTGAGCAGCGGCACCCCGGCCATGGCCGCACTGGCCACGAAGGCCAGCGCCCCGGTGACCGGCATGTAGCGGATCAGCCCCGAGAGCCGGCGGATGTCGCGCGTGCCGCTCTCGTGGTCGACGATGCCGGCCGCCATGAAGAGCGAGGCCTTGAAGGTGGCGTGGTTGATGATGTGAAAGACGGCTGCCACCGCCGCCGTGGGGCTGTTCATGCCCAGCAGCAGCGTGATCAGCCCCAGGTGGCTGATGGACGAATAGGCCAGCAGCCCCTTCAGGTCGGTCTGGAACATGGCCAGGAACGCCCCGAAGAGCAGCGAGGCGGCACCCGCCCCGCACACCAGCAGGAACCAGTCGTCGGTGCCCGAGAGCACCACCCACAGCCGGGCCAGCAGGAAGACGCCCAGCTTCACCATGGTGGCCGAGTGCAGATAGGCCGAGACCGGCGTGGGCGCGGCCATGGCGCGCGGCAGCCAGAAGAGGAACGGGAACTGGGCGCTCTTGGTGAGCGCGCCCAGCGCGACCAGCACCAGGATGGGACGGTAGAGCGCGTGCTCGCGGATGATGTTGCCGCTGGACAGGATGCGTTCCAGCTCGTAGCTGCCCACCACATGGCCGATCATCAGCACACCGGCAAACAGGCACAGGCCACCCGCCCCCGTCACCAGCAGCGCCATCCGCGCACCACGCCGCGCATCGTCACGATGGTGCCAGTAGCCGATCAGCAGGAAGGAATAGATGCTGGTGAGTTCCCAGAACAGCACCAGCTGCACCAGGTTGCCCGAGAGCACGACGCCCGTCATCGCCCCCATGAACGACATGAGGAAGGCGAAGAAGCGCGGCACCGGATCGGCCGGCGACATGTAGTAGCGCGCATAGAGCACCACCAGCGCGCCGATGCCCAGCACCAGCATGGTGAAGAGCCATGCCAGCCCGTCCATGCGCAGCACCAGATCCAGCCCCAGCGTGGGCAGCCAGGTGATGCGCTGCTCGATGACCTCGCCCCGGGCAATGGCCGGGAAATAGAGTGCCGCCTGCACCAGCGCTGCCAGCGAGATCACCCCGGCCGCCGTGGATTCCGCGTTGCGGGCGTTGGACGGCAGCATGACAGCGACAAGGCTGCCAAGCCACGGCAGGATGACCAGCAGGACGAGAGGCATGGGGGGGTATCCGGGCCGAGCAGAAAGGATGTGGCCCGTCAATTATGCGGGAATTCCGATCGATCCGTCGTCTAACGTCAGCTAAAAGACGGGAAGAGACCGGCTGTCACCCCTGTTTTCGATCGGCGGAGGCCCGCCCGTCGCATGCCTGCAACACCCCGCGTTCGCCGCATGGTCGACACGAAGCCGGCGCCGCCGATGCCCCGGGCACGCGCTCAGTTGAAGTGCACGTCCACCGGGAATTCCACGACGCGCGCCGGTGCCGCCTGCTCGTTCTGGGCGTATTCCATGCGGATGGTGGCATGCCCGCCAACGACGGCAGCAAACACCCAGACCTGATAGACGCGGCCGTCGATGGTCCGCCGTTCCGGGCCGCTGACGTGGCGCATCTCGGGCGAGCTGCGACCCCGCCGATAGATGAGCAGGCTCTCGTCCACGGCCAGCCTCAGCTCCAGCGCCTGCCCCACCACCAGCCGGGTCTCGGTGCCGGCCTGCTGATCGGTCCGGATGATCCGCTCGCGTCGCCAGCCGTCATCGTCGTCACCATCGTGACCGCAGGCCACCAGCAGCATCCCGCCTCCCAGGGCCACCACGCCCTGCAGCAGCCGGCGGCGCGCCTGCCCCTGATCCCGTTCGGTCATCGTTGTCTGCATATGCTTGCTTGATTCCTGCATGGACGCCTCCGATTCCTGTGCTTCCGACGCGCTGCCGGGCCCCTGCCCCCCACGCAGGGGGCCCTCGGACCCGGCGGCCGGCACCGGAAGCGGATAACGTATCACCCCGGACGGCCCCGTCTGTATCAGATCCTCCCCGAAGTCCGGGGTTTCACCCAGATTCAGTCACAGTCTGAAAACAGGATTTACACACCGACAGCACCGACCATCCATACC
>CAUVLK010000369.1:0-3042 GCA_963552635.1 uncultured Lautropia sp.
AGCAGCGGCCTGCGCTGCACCAGGGCCAGCACCAGCAGCGCGGTTGCGGCGAACCCTGCCCTGCCGGCGGTGATGGCCACGGCATCGAAACGGATGAGGGCGCCGAGGATGCCGGTGAGCCCGAAAAGCACGGCCGCCCCATGGGCGGCCGCGAGTGCGCTGACGTGCGGGTTCTTCATGACCCGCTCATTGTCGGAGCTTGTCGGCGCTCAGGACACCCGGATCAACCCTGCCAGTGCACGCGATGGATCTGCAGCGTGCTGCAGGCATCCTGCAGCTTCTTCACGCCGTCGATGAAATGGGCCGTCTTGTTGTGGGCATCAAGCGCCGCCTGGTCCTTCCAGTGTTCGATGATGTAGGCCGTGACCCCGTCCTCGGCATAAGCGGCGCCATAGGAGACGCAGCCGGCTTCCTGGCGGCTGGCCGCCACCAGCTCGGCCGTGGCCTGCTTCAGGCGGTCCAGGTGACCGGGCTTGACCTGCAGCGTGACGACGAGATGGATGGGTTCGGACATTGGAGGCACCTCCCTGAAGTTCTGTGCGGTGCAGTCTATGTTACCGAAGCTGTCTCCGGGCGAGCCCGGCAATCCCTGACCGCCCCGACTGGCCCAGCCCGGGAGCCGGGATCAGAGAGCCAGGGTCCAGGGTCCAGGGTCCAGGGGAGATCCTGATGGATACCCTGGACGGACTGGTTCAGCGTCCTTTCACGGCATTGGCAATGGCCGCAAAGGCGTTCTGGTCAATGCTCGGGGTGGGATTCAGCTTCGCATCGGCCGAGAACTTGGCCACGACCAGTTCATTGGCCTGGTCGACATAGATGTGCTGACCGGCCAGACCGCGAGCTTCCAGCGTGCCGTCCTGCGACTGGGCGATCCACCAGAAGTCATGGTAGGAGGAACCGTCACGCGCATTGCCCCGGCCGGCCTTAAAGACGGCTGGATCCCCGCCTTTCTTCAGCTCGGCCACGGTGCCCGGCTGCAACAGCTGCTTGCCATTGAAGCGCCCTTCCAGACGCACCAGTTCGCCCACCCGCGCCAGATCGCGCAGCGAGGAGCTCATGCCGGAGCCTTTCAGGGCCACACCGGTGCGGTCCTTCAGCACCGTCGCATCCTGCTGGGCCCCCATCGGCTTCCAGAGACGCTCGGAAACCAGTGTGGCGAAATCCTTCCCGGTGACCTTCTCCAGCAGCAGGCCGATCACCTCGGTATCAACGCTCTTATAGGTGAAGCGCTGACCGTGCTCGCCCTTCTTCTTCAGGGACTTCAGGAAATCCACGACGGTACGGGCACCCGGGTAGCTCTGGTCGCTGGGCAGGATGTTGCCGGCAAACATGTACTGAACGACACCGGGGTTGGCCGATGGCTCTTCGGCATAGTCGACGGCAGTGCTCATGTCCAGCGTCTGCTGCACGGTGGCGTCTTCCCAGGCACTGCCCTTCAGTTCCGGCAGATAGTGGGCGATGGGCGCCGAGGGGTCGATCTGGCCGGCCTGGATCATGTCCAGGGTCAGCAGGCCAGCGACCGATTTGGTGGCCGACCACAAGATATGGCGCGCCTGCTGGGTCTGGCCGTGATCATAGCGCTCATAGACCAGCTGACCACGATGCAGCACCACCAGCCCGTCGGTGGCGGTGTTCTTCTGCCACTGCTCCAGGCTGACCTCCTTGCCGTCGGACCCGGTGAAGGTCACGCTGTTCAGGTCCACCGGGGCGCTGGGCAACGCCGACGCCTCGACACCGCCATTCGAGATACGGGTGCTGGGACGCAGCACGTCGATGTAGCGCGAGCCCCAATGCAGGTCGGGCAACTTCAGCAGGTCCTGCAGCAGGCCGTCCATGCCGGAGGAGGACAATGCCGTGCTGGCCTGCTGGGCACTGACCGGTGCAGCGGCGCGCTGGACGATGGCGGACAGCTGAGCCGCCTGCGGGGCGTTCTGCTGCGCGGCCTGCGCAGCGTTCGACTGCACGGCCTGTTCGACCTGCTGTGCGCCCTGCTGGGTGGTTTGCGCGGCCTGTTGCTCCACCTCCTGCGTGGTCTGGGCCAGAGCTTGGGAAGCGCCGAGCGACAGCAGGCTGGCCAGTGCCACGACCACAGTGGTACGGGTAAACGGGGAACGGGAAGTAGGGGTACGTGTCATGCGTCGATGATCTCCATGCTGGGGTGACAGACCCGATCAATCCTAGAGACGGCAACGACGCAAAACAGTAAGAAGTTTCGATGCCCAATGCCAAAACGTATGGATTTGGCAAACGGCCACAGCCAGAACAGGTGGGCACCTGTACATATTGAGGAGGGCCTTGCCTGCTCAGCCGGAGGCAATCCGGTCAATGACAGGACAGCGCCTCGAAAGCGGCCATGCCCTTTTTGACGGCGTCGTCGTCATGGATACGATAAAGAAGTTTTCATGATGAACGATGCCGGTGGCGATCATATAAGATCGCGCCATGACTATCCCGAGTTCTCCAGACCGTGGGAACCGCGAAGGTGAGGCTCCAGCCGGGCACACGGAGTCCGCCCCCGTTCGACAGCACCCTGCATCATCCCGTTCCATGCCGGGCATGCGGCTTGATGCTGCCTGCCTGATTCGTGCGCTGAGCCCACTGCTGTGGATTCCCCAGGCCGCGCTGCTGGCACTGGGCGTCGCGCGTCTGCAGTCAGGCGCGGGCCTGGCCGGTGTGGCATGGCCCGCGGCCGGCATCGTCGCGGCTGGCCTGCTGCGCGCCTGGCTGGATGCCTGGAGCGGCACCCGGATGTTCGAGTCGGCGCGTGAACGCCTGAGTCTCTGGCGGGAGCAGGCCATCACCGCCCTGTCCGCGCGTTCGCCACTGGATCGTTCCCGCCTGCATGCCGGCACGGCCGCCAGCGTGCTGGCCGAACAGGCCGAGTCCATCCTGCCGTGGCTGACACGCTACCACGGCGCCATGTGGCGCGTGCGCCTCATGCCCCTGCTGATCCTGCTGCCCGTGGCGTGGTACAGCTGGGCCGCCGCAGCCGTGCTGATCACGGCGGCCCCGCTCATTCCACTTTTCATGGTGCTGGTGGGC
>CAUVLK010000370.1:0-2996 GCA_963552635.1 uncultured Lautropia sp.
ACGCTCTTCCGATCTACGGACGTGGCGACGGCCGTGGATTCGGGTGCCACTGCACTGAGCAGCACGGCCACGGTGAACACGCTGCTGGGCACCCAGCAGCCGTGGGAAACGACGCACCCCGCGCTCTGAAGGCCCTGAAATGCCCAGAAAAAAGCCCCCCGCCCGGTAGCATCGGGCGGGGGGCTTTTTGTGTTCAGCGTGTCGTGCGCTCTGGGCTTCCTGTCTCAACCCACCAGAATATCCACCCGACGGGCGCGCTGCAGTGTGGCCTTGTCGGCGCGGACCTTGGTGCGGGTGGAGGTCTTGCCGGCCCCCACCACCGTGATGCGGGCCGAGGAAAAGCCCCCTTCGCTGATGGCGCCTGCCACGGCGCGCGCGCGACGCTCGGACAGGGTCTTGTTGTAGGCGGCGGAGTAGCGCGGATCGGCGTAGCCGGTGACGCGCACCCAGGCCGTGCGGCCCAGGCAGGCGCCCAGCTGCTGCAGGCGGCGCGTCTCGGCCGGCGACAGGCTTGAACTGCCCGACTTGAAGAAGATCGGTGCGGACAGCTGCTTCAGCGACCGGGAGCAGTTTCCGACCGCGGCGGTGCGCAGGTTGCGGCTGTCGGCCGCGGCCTGGCGGGTATCGCGCGCGTTGCGGCTGTCGCGGCCGTTGCGGGCGTCGCGCGCCTTGGCGGCCGCATTGCGGGCATCGGCGGCCTTCTGCGCATCCGCCTGGGCACGAGCATCCCGTCCTGCCGGGCGGTTGGCATCGGCCAGACGCTGGGCGCCCTGGGCTGCTGCGCCTGCAGCGGCCAGACGGGTTGCACCGGCAGCGCCGGCCTCATCACGAGCCAGCACGCGGTAACCGTTGGGGACCTGGGCGCGGATCAGCTCCAGCGTCTCGCGGCCCTGAGCAGGCGTCTGGGCGCCACCAAACACTTCCACCACGTCACCGCGCACACGCAGTTCGCTGATGTTGCGTTCACGGACCAGGGCCACCAGGGCCGTCAGCTGCGGTTCCCAGCGGGCGGCGGCATGGCCATCGATGCGGCGCAGACGCAGACTGCCCTCGACGGGCTCGCCCCGGGCACCCAGGCGGATGGCATTCATCCACTGGTTGCGGGTGTCGTCGTCGGGCACCTCGCCCGCCAGGCGGATGCCGCCCGCCGGATCGTGCGTCAGCGAGAAGCTCGGCGGACCGGGCAGCTCGATCATCGCGTCGCCCGTGGCGGGCTTGGGCGGATGATCATCGTCTTCGGGGGCCATCACCGATTCCCCGGCGGGAACGGCCGGGCCTGCCTGGCTGTCGGCCATGGCATCGGCCGGTGCGCCGTTCGGACCGGCAGCGCCGGCCGACGATGCGCCAGCCTTGTCCTGCGAAGCGCTGTCCTTCGAGACGTCGGCCGGGGCTGTCCGGCGGTCATCCGGCTGGCCAGCGCCCTGGGCACTATTGGCCTGCCGGGCGGCGTCCTGCCCGTCCTGACCCTGCGCCGATCCGGCTGCTTGGGCAGCCTGCCTGCCCAGCGGCAGCTCGATGGATTCCGTATGCGTGTTGCCGGAGGCGGAGGCAAGCTGCTGCTTCCCCTCGTGCTGGGCATCGCCCTCGCCCTCCTGCACGCCGAACAGCGTCAGCAGCAGGACGAACAGCAACAGGACGCCCACTTTCAGCGAGGTGAAGCGGCGCACGGACTCGGGCGGATGCAGTGGCGAAGGTGATGACATGGCGTTCCTGCGTCAGGGGCGAGTCGAGGGCGGACAGATCGAAACGGTCAGGGCCTGTGGGCCTGGCCATACGGATAGCTTTCCGGTGGGGTGCCGGCGGGGTCGGCCGCAGCCGAGTGTCCGGCGGTGCCGGCAGCATGCTCGGACAGCACGTGGGCATCGGAGACATCGTCACCTGAGCGCCAGCCCTGTTCATGCTGCTCGGCGTCGACCACTTCGGCCACGACGTGCTCGACCGTCCGCTCGCGGCGCGGGTTGACGAAGACGGAAGCCAGTCCCTCGTCGGCTTCGGCCTCGTATTCATCACCGGCGTCCGACGCCCAGACCATGGCTTCCTGGTCCAGCGTGGATTCGGCGGAATCGGTGCCTTCGTCGTCGGCAGCCGGTGCGTCCGTCCCGTGCCCAGCCGAATCGGCGGACGACGAATCATCGGCCACGAAAGCATCGGCGGTCGTCGATGCCGTGTCGGTCATGCCGGCCTCGTGCGACGAAGCGTCGTCAGCAGGCTGCGCATCATGTGCGGTCTGTGCCTGAGCGATGGCAGGCGCATCTTCTCCGGCAGCGGCCGTTTCAGCCACCGGTGCTTCAGCGGCCTGAGCACCCGGCCGGCGGCGCATGGCAGCCAGCAGCCCTGCGGCCACATTCTCGCGCTTCTCGCCTTTCAGCTCGGCCTGCAGGTTGTCCAGTGCCACCCAGTCCTCGGCCAGGAACAGGCCCGCCTGTTCGGCCCAGCTGAGCGGGTTGGCCAGCGCAAAGCGCGGACCGGCGGCTTCCATCAGGCGGGTGAGTTCGCCCATGGAGGTCTCGGCCAGGCGCTCGAAGGTGCGGATGCCGGCCTGGTTGAGCAGCTCGACGGCACGGTCGTCGATGCCCACCAGCGCCTGCAGGCGGTCACGTCCTTCGGCGGTGCGATAGTGCTGCTTCAGCAGGTGCTTGACGGCCTCATAGCCGGCTGCGTCATTGGCAATGCGGTTGGCGTGGTAATTGACGGAAGCCTCGCGGTCGGCCACGTCATGCTCGCGGGACAGGATGCGCCCTTCCCAGCTCTGCATGGCTTCCTCGCGGTTGCTGACCACGGCCACCCGGCGCGCCAGCTCGGCCTCGGTGCTTTCCAGCGTGTCCAGGCGACGGTTGTAATTCACTTCCTTGGAACGCAGCTGTTCGCCACGCGCCGCGATTTCCTTTTCGCGCTCGTTCAGCGTCAGGCCCATGCGGTCCAGGTCAGCGCGGCGCTTCTCGATGGCCTGCTCCACGCGGGACAGATCGTCGGAGCGCTCTTCCACACGACGGGCC
>CAUVLK010000371.1:0-2992 GCA_963552635.1 uncultured Lautropia sp.
TGGGTCGCTACCTGGGACAGGCCGGCTTTGCCGTGCAGCATCAGGGAACCGCCCGGGAAGGCCTGGAGACACTGGGGCGCCAGGTCCCCGGACTGGTGCTGCTGGACCTGATGCTGCCCGATGGTGACGGTCTGGACGTGTGCCGCCAGATCCGGCAGATGACGGGGGCGGCCGCCACGGTGCCTGTCCTGATGCTCACGGCGCGGGGCGAGACCACCGATCGCATCGTCGGCCTGGAGATCGGCGCCGACGACTACCTGCCCAAGCCCTTCGAACCGCGTGAGCTGCTGGCCCGGGTGCGAGCACTGCTGCGCCGCGCCTCGGTACCGCACGCAGCGAATCCCGCTGCCGCGGGCGAGGGACAGGGCGGTGCGACCACAGGTGCCGGGGCTTCCGGTGCAGTCGCGCAGTCGGGGGGCATGACGGCTTCCGGGGGTGCAGGCGTCGCGGCCGGCAGCGCGGCCGCCCAGGGGGGAGCCGCTGCACGTGGTGCCTCCGTGGCGGACGACGATCCCCCGGTGCTGGTGCTGGATGATCTGGAGATCGACGAGGGGGCCCGCGAGGTGCGTGTGGCGGGCGAGAAACGCACGCTCACCAGCTACCAGTTCGATCTGCTGCTGGCGCTGGCGCGCCATGCCGGCCGGGTGATGTCGCGCGAGCGACTGATGGACCTGGTCAAGGGGACGCCCCTGGAGGCCTTCGACCGTTCCATCGACGTGCATGTGGGCAAGATCCGTCAGGCCATTGAGGCGGATCCCCGCCAGCCCGTGCGTCTGCTGACCGTGCGCGGCGTGGGCTATGTATTCGCGCGGCCGCGCAACGGCTCCGTCTGATCGAAGGCGCCGCCGCTTCGGCCATCCGGTTCCTCTCTATATATAGATACCCATGCGTCGCCTGTCCCTGACCATCTTCCTGTCGCTGCTGGCCAGCCTGCTGCTGATGGCCGCCGCGGTGGCCTTTTTCTGGCAATGGCGGCTGGACAACCGGACCGAGGCGCAGGAGAACCGTTTCACCGAGGCCCTGGCAGCCGAGGTGATCCCCGCGGCCACCGAAGGCGTGGAGCGATTGCAGCAGGCATTGCGGCACTGGCAGCGCCGTCTGCACATCGACCTGCAGGTGATCGACGCGCAGGGCAGGGTGCTGGCCGCCGCCGGCCGCCCCTTCCGCGCGGACGAGGCCGGCGCGCGACAGGAAGAACAGCCCGGCCTGGAAGAGATGCCGCCCCCGCCCGGACTGGAAGCGCCCCTGCCCCCGGGCGAGGCCCTTCATGCGCGTCGCCCTCAGGGCCGCCATGGTCAGGCCCGTGACGGGGAGGGGCCCCGGCGTGCGATGGTGGCCGTCATCCACCGCGTGGCGCTGCCGGACGATCGCACGCTGCTGATCCGCACCTGGCGTCCCGCGCCGCCGCAGTTGCCCATCAGCGCACCGCTGGCGCTGGCCCTGCTCTTTGTGGCGGTGGGGCTGGCCGCCTGGCCGGTGTCGCGGCGCATCACCCGTCGGCTGGAGGCGCTGCAGCGCTCGGTGGATGCGCAGGCTGCGGGCGATCTGCAGGTACGGGCCGAGGTATCCGGTCAGGATGAGGTGGCCGCACTGGCGCACAGCTTCAACCACGCCGCCGAGCGCATTGAGGCACTGGTGAACCGGCAGGAGGCGCTCCTGAGTACCCAGCGCCGGTTGCTGGCCAATGCGTCGCACGAGCTGCGCTCACCGCTGGCGCGCATCCGCATGGCCATCGAGCTGATGCTGGAAAACCCCGCCGACCTGACGCATCACACCGATGAGGTGCGCCAGAACATCCGCGAGCTGGATGCGCTGGTGGAAGAGATCCTGCTGGCCAGCCGGCTGGATACCCTGAGCCTGGACGAGCTGCGACGTGAGCCGGTGGATCTGACGCAGCTGGCCGCCGAGGAGGTGGCGCGAACAGGCGCCGTATGGATGGACGAGACGCCGCCGGGTGTGAACGGGCATGCCATGTCGGAGGCGGGTGCTACCCACATGACCGTGGCCGGCGATGCCCGCCTGTTGCGCCGACTGCTGCGCAACCTGCTGGAAAACGCCCGGCGCTACCAGCCGGAAGGCGATGAGCCGGTGCTGCTCTGTCTGTCGCGGGAGCGCGGGCTAGTGGCTGCTGGCAGGCCGGAGGCTGACACGGACACCGGCCATTCCGGGGCCAGCCATTCCGACGCGGGCCATTCCGGAGCCGGGAAGGGGGCCCAGGCCGGCGAAGCCACTGACTGGCTGCGCATCGAGGTGCTGGATCGCGGGCCCGGGGTGCCCGAGGCGGCGCGCGAACGCATCTTCGAGGCCTTCTATCGGGTGGATGGCCATTCCGAGCAGGCCGGCAACGTGGGACTGGGGCTGTCGCTGGTGCGGCAGATTGCCCGTCGCCATGGCGGCGATGCCCATCACGAGCCACGCGAAGGGGGCGGCAGCCGGTTCGTGGTCAGACTGCCCGTGTCCCCACGCTGCCCTCCACCAGCGGGGCCAGCTCGTTCAGGGCCTTGTCGTAGACCTTGCGCTTGAACTCGATGACCTCGTCCAGTGGCGTCCAGTAGCCCGTCCAGCGCCAGGCGTCGAACTCGGGATGGCCCTGGCCGTCCAGCGAGATGGTGTCGTCGCTGGCCAGAAGGCGCAGCAGGAACCAGATCTGCTTCTGGCCCCGGTAGTGGCCGCGCCATTCGCGGCGCACCCAGCGCACCGGCACGTCGTAGTGCAGCCAGTCGCGCGTGCGGCCCAGCACGGTGACGTGCTGCGGGCCCAGGCCGATTTCCTCGTGCAGCTCACGGTACATGGCCTGCTGCGGGGACTCGGCCGCGTTGATGCCGCCCTGCGGAAACTGCCAGGACTGCTCACGGATGCGCTTACCCCAGAACACCTGGTTGTCCTGATTCAGCAAGATGATGCCGACATTCGGTCGGTATCCGTGTTTGTCGAGCATGGTGGCTAGTGTCCGGTCGGCGTGCGGGCGCGTTCTTTTTTGTGGCGTGCACAA
>CAUVLK010000372.1:0-2971 GCA_963552635.1 uncultured Lautropia sp.
CGCTTCTTGCCCATGCGCCGCGCCAGCAGCGCCTGGCCGATGGCATTGTTGATCTTGTGGGCCCCGGTGTGGTTGAGGTCCTCACGCTTGAAGTAGATCTGCGCCCCGCCCAGCATCTGCGACCAGCGCCGCGCGTGATAGACCGGACTGGGCCGGCCCACGAAGTGCTCCAGCTCGTCGCGGAACTCTGCCTGGAAGTCCGGATCGTGGCGGTAGCGCTCGTAGGCCTCGCGCAGCTCGGTGAGCGCGCCGATCAGCGTCTCGGAGACGAACAGGCCGCCATAAGGGCCGAAATGCCCGGCTGCATCCGGAAAATCATAGGCATCAGTCGTCATCACACCTTCCGATAGAAAAACCATTCAACCAGCCCGCGCCCGATCCGCATCGGCCTGCAACACGGCTGTCATGAAACGCTCCATTCTAACCGTGTCTTTCTTCCTTGGATCGTCCCCCTGAATCCCGCTGGACACATCCACCGCAAAAGGCCCCACCTGACGAATCGCCTCGCCCACCGTCTCAGGCCGCAATCCACCGGCCAGCACCAGGCGCGGAGCATCGGCACAGGACGACCTGGCGCGCGACCGCCCCTCCAGCAGCGACCAGTCGAACGCATGCCCCGTGCCACCAAAACCCGGACCGGCGCTGTCCAGCAGACAGCATTCCGCCTGCCCGAACAGGCCCAGCGCCTCTTCAAGCGCCTGGGCATCCGCCGGCACCCGTCCTGCCTGCAGCCACGCGGCCCGCTGTTCATCCGCCACCTGCCCGCCAATGCGCAGCGCCTTCCAGTAACGGACCCCGTGCCCGCCCAGACCGGCCAGCCCCTGCGGCGTCTCGTCCCCATGAGCCTGAACCACATCCAGCCCCACCCGGCGCACGCCCTCCAGCATGACATCCAGCGGCTCGTTCACGAACAGCCCCACCGCCCGCACCCACGACGGCAGGCGCCGCCGCAGCACCACTGCCTCATCCAGCGTCACACAGCGTGCGCTCTTCGGATAGAAGACAAACCCGACCGCATCCACCCCCAGCGCCACCGCCGTATCCACATCCTGCGGACGCACCAGCCCACAGAACTTCACCCGCGTACGCTGCACTGTCATCCCTTTCTCCCTGGCTGTCGGCTCCCATCCAGGCTGCCTGCGCCCGGATTCCTGCATAAGTATAGGACCTGCTGATGGATAGCTTCACCCAGGGCCCGGCTCGACACTACCCGGAGCGACCCGAGACGGGGTACCTCCACAGGCGCTCTGGAAGCGAAGCGGACAGCATGAGCCGAGGAAGGTACCCCGGCACGGGGCGCCCTCAACGAAGTCGTCTTCAGCCTGTCACGACCAGGAAGAGTCCATCACACCAGCTCCGCCATCGACAGCGGACGGACCGTACAGGGCAGCCCCCAGGCCTCGTCATAGCGCACCGATGCCAGATACAGCCCTCCCGCCGCAAATGTCGGCGCCCCGGCCGATCGTGAGCGCGCGGCCAGCACCTCGGCCATCCACGACACCGGGCGGCGCCCATCCCCCACATACACCAGCGAGCCCACCAGATTGCGCACCATGTGATGCAGAAAGGCGTTGGCCGTCAGCCGCATCATCACGAAGGCGCCATGGCGCTCCACCGTCCATTCCGTCAGCGTGCGCACCGGCGTGGCCGCCTGGCATTCCGAGGCCCGAAAGCTACTGAAATCATGCGTGCCCAGCACCGACCGGGCCGCTTTCTGCATCCGCACCACGTCCAGCGGCCGGTGCGTCCAGCCGGCGCGCCCCTGCCACAGTGGCGGCGCCACGGGACTGTCGATGAGCACATACCAGTAGGTGCGTTCCCGGGCCGAGAAACGGGCGTCGAAATCGGCATCCAGCGCCAGCGGCGTGGCCCAGCGCACCGCCACCGTATCCGGCAGATGGGCATTGGCGCCGCGCACCCAGGCCGTGGGCGGCCGTTGCGCCGTGGTGGAAAACTCGATGACCTGTTCCAGTGCATGCACCCCGGCATCGGTACGCCCCGCACAGCGGATGTCGATGGCGTGCCCTGCCACGGCCGAGAGCGCCGCTTCCACCGTGGTCTGGACCGACGGCGCCAAGCCCGGCACGGGAGGCTGTTTCTGCCAGCCACAGAAATCCCTGCCGTCATAGGACACACCACAGGCCCAGCGATGACGCGGCACATCGCCCGTCTGCCCATCGGCAGGCTGCGCTTGCGCACTGCCAGCCGGCAGCACGCCCTCCGGCCGCCCGGCCTCTGCCTGCCCGTCGCCTGTCAGATCATCGTCCATCGTCACTCCCGAGGTGTGTCCGTCCGGTATTCTGCCCGAACGCATCATCCCCCGTGTCCAGGCACCGGAACGAGCGCCTGAAAACGAAACTGCCACCGTCATCCCGAAGGACGAGGGTGGCAGTCGAGGCCCCCGTCATGCGGGGGCAATCGTCAGGTCGGAAGCCGTCGATCAGAGATCGGCAAGCAGTTCGCGAGCGCGCTGCTGCTGGGCGGCGTCACCGCCGTTGATCACTTCCTCCAGCAGTTCGCGGGCACCTTCCTTGTCACCGATCTCGACGTAAGCCGAGGCCAGGTCCAGCTTCGAGGCCATTTCCTGCCACTGGCTGGAAGCCGCGCCACTCATCGTGATCGGACCGGAGATCGTCGACGGCGACAGATCCAGGCCGATGGCGCCCAGGCCATCACCTTCGCTGCCCGACTCATGGCCCATGTCCAGCGACTCGGTGATGGTGGTGTCGATGTTCAGGTCGGTGACGGTGCTCGGACCCTCATCCAGGTCCAGCGGCGCGTCCAGATCCAGCGACGGCAGCTCGACACCCGGCATGGCCTGCAGCGGACCGGAGCGGGTCGACTGGAAGGTCTGCACCGGCTTCGCTTCAGCCTCGGCAGCGGGCTTGTCGTAGCCCCCATCGAAGGCCAGGCCTTCATCCAGCGAGGGCGACGACACGGCCGGGGCTTCCGGTTCGACATGCTGCGGCTC
>CAUVLK010000373.1:0-2944 GCA_963552635.1 uncultured Lautropia sp.
CGAGAACGGCACCTGATTGCCCTTGTTCGGGCCTTCCTCGCGGATGGAGGCATCCACATAGGCATAGTTGCCGTACACCTCGGTTCCCTTCAGGGCCGGCACCAGCTCGTCCAGGCGATAGCCGAAGCTGCTCTCGACGCCCGCATGACGGGTCTTGCCGCGAGCGATCACGCTGTCGGTGGTCTGGCTGCTGTCGTACTGGTTGTTGAAGTTGACCAGGAAGGCACCAATCTCGGCGCGCAGCACACCCTGATCATAGCGGGTGCCGAACTCCCAGGTGCGGGCCTTCTCGGGCTTGACCAGCCCCTGACGGACACGGTTGGGCATCTGGCTGTACTGCACGCTGCCGAACGAGCCTTCGGTGTTGGCGTACAGGTTCCAGCCCTCATCCAGGCGGTACAGCACGTTCAGGGCCGGCAGCGCGGTGCTGTAGTCACCCTTGAACGGACGCCCCGTCAGCACGTTGATCTGCTGCTGGTCGATGCGCTCATAGCGCACGCCCGGGGTGATGGTCCACAGGCCCCAGTCGATGCGGTCGTCCAGGTAGACGGCATGGGCCTCGGTCTTGCCGCGGGTGTCACGGTCATTGCGACTGGAGACGGTGGGCAGCAGGCCGCTGGCGGTACTTTCCCGATAGCGCAGCTCGTGACTGGCCTCGTCGATGTAGCGGTAGCCGACGCCGATCTCGTGGTGGGTGGCGCCCACGTTCACGCCCTGCGAGGCACGGGCCTCGATGCCACGCACCCAGTAGTAGCGCGGCGACAGCGACACGAAGTTGCCCTGGTTCAGGAAGCCGCTGCGCAGCGTTTTCGTGAAGAAGGTGTTGACGCTGGCCTTGCGGCTGCCATCGGTGTAGTCATAACCGGCGCCCACCAGCGTGCGACGGCCCCAGAAACGGTCCACCGGGCGGGTGGACTGGTAGGGATCAGCCTTGAAGGCATCCACCGTCAGGCCGCCTGGCATGTCGGCCTCACCATCGTAGTACTGGGCGATGGCGTGGAAGCTGTGCACGGCATTCAGCGCGTACTGGCCTTTCAGGATCACGTCGTCAATGCGGGTGTCACTGTGCTGTCGATAGTCGGCACCACGCACGCCCGAATACAGGATGGCACCGCCCAGGCCGTTGTCCATCGTGCCGCCCACGCGGAAGCTGGCGTTCTTCTTGGGCTTGTGCTGCGACGAGGACGGGCTGTAGCCCAGCTGCATGCTGGCGTCGATGTCGAAGTCCTCAGGGATCGCACGGGTGACGAAGTTGACGATGCCGCCCACGTTCTGGGGGCCATAGCGCACGGCACCGCCGCCGCGCACCACGTCCACCGCGTCCATGTTGCCCATCGAGATCGGGCCCAGCGACAGCTGCGGCTGGCCGTAGGGCGCAAAGGGGATGGGAATGCCGTCCATCAGCAGCGTGGAGCGGGTGGCCAGACGCGGATTCAGGCCGCGAATGCCGAAGTTCAGCGCCATGTCGTGGCCGCCGGTACCGTTGTTCTCGGGCGCGTTGACGCCGGGGATGCGGTTGAGCACCTGGCGCACATTGGTCAGGCCCTGGGCCTCGACCTGATCACGGCGGATCACGTCACGGGCGCCCGGATGGTCCTGCACGTTCTTCTCGTCGGCATCACCCAGCCAGTCACCCACCACCGAGATGGTGCCCAGTGTCTGGGTCTCGGCTGCAGAAGCCTGGTTCTCTTCCTGGGCCAGCGCACTGGCCGCGCCGCCGCTGGCAGCCAGCAACAGGGCCATCGAGGCCATGGTATGCATCACGGGGCGCAGCGGGCGCGCGGCCGCAACAGTCCCCGTGGGATTCGGGGCGAAACGGGACGAAGACATGAAAGGACTCCGGGATCGATGATGAGAAGCTGCCTGGCAATGCGTCTCATCTCAGATAGCCCCATCAGCCGGAACTGCTCACGTCCTGCGGCAAGGGATGCCGGACACCCGCGACCGGAGAACCCGCGTGCGAGAGCACGACAGGCGCCCTGCCTGCAGGGTGATGCAGGAAAAGACCAGCGGAATCGATACGGGAAGCGCAGGACGCCCGCGCCGAAAGAGGAGAGAGACGGGCGCCCGTGAGGGGACGACCCCGGACGCCCGCAAGGGGCATCCGTGCCCTGCCAGACAGGACACGCGGCAAATTATTCTGCGGCAAATGTCTGCTGTCTACCGTTCGTCGGACAAAAACCGCCGCATGTCATGCGTGGCGACGCGACATGTTGCACCCTGCATACAGATGCCCATGCCGCCAGAACGGTCTTCTCCGTGCTCAGCGCTTGTCCAGCCGCCGCGCCACGTGGTTGCCGATCACCTGGATGAGCTGGACCATGACCACCAGGATGGCGACGGTCAGCAGCATCACGTCGTTCTGGAAGCGCTGGTAGCCATAGCGGATGGCCAGGTCACCCACGCCACCGCCGCCCACCACGCCGGCAATGGCGGTGTACGACAGGAAGCTGATGGACAGCACCACCAGCGACTGGACGATGCCCGAGCGGGCCTCGACCAGCAGCACGCGCCAGATGATCTGGCGTTCGCTGGCCCCCATGGCATGGGCAGCCTCGATCACGCCGCGCGGCACTTCGCGCAGGCTCTGTTCCACCAGGCGGGCGAAGTACGGGATGGCGGCGCAGGCCAGCGGCACCGAGGCGGCCATGGGGCCGATGGAGGTCCCCACCAGCCAGCGGGTGAACGGCACCAGCGCCACCAGCAGAATGACGAACGGGAACGAACGCACCATGTTCACCAGCCAGCCCACCACGGCAAACAGCACGCGGTTCTGCATGGACTGGCCCGGACTCAGCAGAAACAGCCAGATGCCCAGCGGTCCGCCGATCAGCACGGCGGCCGTCAGGCCCACGGCCATCATCACCAGGGTCTCGCCCAGGGCCACCCACAGCTCGGGCAGCACATCCACGATTGATGGCGGCAGTGCCGCCCAAAGCGCATC
>CAUVLK010000374.1:0-2943 GCA_963552635.1 uncultured Lautropia sp.
GACGGCCGGTACCAGCGCAGCGCCCCGCCCCACTCCACAAGCTGCGTGCCGGGAAGATCGATGGGGCCGGTGGCGGCCGGAACGGACAGGCGCCACAGGGGGGCGTGGCGCTCGGCCTCACCCTCCGCCGCGTCTTGCGCTGCAAAGAACGCATGCCGATGGTCGCGCAGCGACGCCCAGAATGCCGCAGCGGCCTCGTCCTGCATCAGCTCGCCGCCCAGCTCCTGGCGGGCAGAGTCCACGGCACGGCGTGCCCCGCACAGACGCACGTACAGCATGCCGTCATGCCAGCAAGTGGCGCCCAGTGGCAGCGGCCTACCGCCCCAGCGGTTGCAGGCCGTGATGGCCTCGGCCTGGCCCATCGGCAGCATCAGGGTCTGGTCAGCGCGCGGTATGGGCAGCACCTTCAGCGACACCTCGGAAATGAGCCCCAGGATGCCCATCGAACCGGTGAGCAGCCGCGAGAAGTCGTAACCCGCCACGTTCTTCATCACCTCGCCGCCAAAGCGCATCACCCGGCCGTCGGCGCTGACCAGCACCGTGCCCAGGATGAAGTCGCGCACGGCTCCGGCCGAGGTGCGGCGCGGTCCCGACAGACCTGTGGCCACCACACCACCAATGGTGCGGCTCGGGGCAAAGCGCGGCTGGTCGAACGGCAGACACTGGCCGCGCTCGGCCAGCACGGCCTCCAGCTCGTCCAGCGGCGTGCCACATCGCACCGTCACCACCAGCTCGGTGGGCTCGTACTGGACGATGCCGCTGTAGCGCCGGCAGTCGATGACGGTGGCCTGAGCGGCACTGCCGTCGGGCTGCGTGCCCCCGTCTGCGGCAGGGGCCTGCCCGGCAGCGACAGGATTGCCTGTCGGTGCCCCCGGCATGCCGGCCACGGGGTGCCCGTAGAACCGGCAGGTATTGCCGCCCTGCAGATAGAGGGGCTGGCCATGATGGTAGGCGTTGGCCATCTGCTCGCGCAGTTCGGCCAGGATGGCGTGGGCCTGGGTGGCATCACCCGCCTTGTGCTCCGACATCGGATCTCTCCCGTTCAGAATCGCGGCAGTTCAGGAAACTTCAGCCGGCCATGCTGGACGTGCATGCGGCCGTATTCGGCGCAGCGGTGCAACGTGGGGATGGCCTTGCCGGGGTTGAGCAGCCCGGGCGGATCGAAGGCGCGCTTGAGCGCAAAGAACGCGGCACGCTCGGCCTCGGAGAACTGCACGCACATCGAGTTGATCTTCTCGATGCCCACGCCGTGTTCGCCGGTGATGGTGCCGCCCAGCGCCACGCACAGCTCCAGGATCTCGGCGCCGAACTTCTCGGCACGCTCCCATTCGCCGGGCTTGCCGCTGTCGAACAGGATCAGCGGGTGCAGGTTGCCGTCGCCCGCATGGAAGACGTTCATGCAGCGCAGGCCGTATTTCTTCTCCATCCCGGCAATGGCCATCAGCATCTGTCCCAGCTTGTGCTTGGGAATGGTGCCGTCCATGCAGTAATAGTCGGCCGAGATGCGACCCGCCGCCGGGAAGGCGTTCTTGCGGCCCGACCAGAAGCGCATCCGCTCGGCTTCAGAGTTGGAGACCTGCAGCCGGGTGGCACCGGCCTTGCGCAGCACGGTCTCCATGGCAGCAATCTCTTCCGCCACCTCCTCGGCCGTGCCATCGGATTCGACCAGCAGGATGGCGGCCGCCTCCAGGTCATAGCCGGCGCGCACGAAGGGCTCGACCGCCTGGGTGGACTGGCGGTCCATCATCTCCATGCCGGCCGGGATGAGGCCTGCGGCGATGACAGCCGCCACGGCGTTGCCCGCCGTCTCCACGTCGTCGAACGAGGCCATGATGACGCGCGCCAGCCGGGGCGTGGGCAGCAGCTTCACCACCACCTCCGTCACCACCATCAGCATGCCTTCCGAACCGATGCAGGCGCCCAGCAGGTCCAGCCCCGGGGTGTCGAGCGCGACGGATTCCGTGGTGGCAGCCGGCGCGGAAGCCGACCCCGGCAGTGTGCTGCCCAGCGTGATGGGTTCACCGTCGATGGTGAAGCCGCGCACCGCCAGCACGTTGTGAACGGTCAGACCGTACTTCAGGCAGTGCACGCCCCCCGAGTTCTCGGCCACGTTGCCGCCAATGGTGCAGGCAATCTGCGAGGACGGGTCAGGCGCGTAGAAAAGGCCGAAGGCCGAGGCCGCCTCAGAGATGGCCAGGTTGCGCACGCCAGGCTGCACCCGAGCCGTGCGGGCATGGGCGTCCAGCGACAGGATCTGGTTGAAGCGGGCCATGGACATCAGCACCCCGCCTGCGTGCGGCATGGCGCTGCCCGTGAGACCCGTGCCGGCGCCCCGGGGCACCAACGGCACCTCCAGGCGTCTACAGAGCAGGATGATCTGGCGCACCTGTTCTTCAGTGCTGGGCAGCACCACCACGGGCGGCAGCTGACGATAGGCACTCAGGCCATCGCATTCGTAAGGGCGCAGATCTTCCTGTCGGTAAAGAACGCTGCCCTCAGGCACGATCTGCTGCAGGCCGGTGATGAGTGCCTGCAGCCGGTCCGGCGGCAGCGGGCAGGTGCAGTCCTGCCAGGGCTGCACGCCTTCCGTGAAGAAGGATGCCGCAGCGGGTGCGGAACGAACCGACTGTGGCATGTCGGAAGAAGCGTTTTCTGTGCGCCCTGCAAGGCTGCTGTCCATGTGGCCCCGGGTCTCCATGCGGTCGTGATTTCCTGCCGCGGGCCTGGGCAGCAGGAAAGCAGAAATCTCCTGCCGCACCGCCCTCCCGAAAGCAGGGGTAATTTTTGATTCTAGTCGAGCGTCACTGCATCAACTTGATGCACGTCACGCCAGACCGCGCCGTCCCCTGGCCCCCTTTCCCTCCTCCAGGCAAGGCACGACATGAATGCGTCATCCGCGGAAAGGCCCATGCAACCACCATGAAAATCCGCGCAAACGCCGTC
>CAUVLK010000375.1:0-2924 GCA_963552635.1 uncultured Lautropia sp.
GGTGCGGCTGTTGCATGGATAACGGTAGGGGCCGCACAAATAAAAAAAGGAATGGCCGAGCGCACAATGAGGGCCATTCCTTTGAAAACCGACCTTCTTTCCCCTGGTATGAGCAGGTCTCTTTGACGGAAGGTCGGTGACGGGTGAGAATGCACCCGGCGACATAACGTACTCAGTCGCGCGACCTGCGCGCTTGCATCAAGCCATCGGCACCTCCTGCAGCTGATCGAGCAGGCTCGACATCAGACTGCTGTTGCTGTGGACGTAGTCGGTGTGACCGTTGTCTGCAGCCAACGGGGCTTCACCAAAGAGTTCTTCGTGGCTCAGCAGGTCCTTGACCTGCAGGGGCAGGGCTCTCGGACCGGATGCGGAAAGCTGGGAAGCGTTGTCGTCATGCGACTCGTTTTGCTGATGCGACTCCGTGCTTTCCGGCGCGGAAGGCTGAGACACCTTGCCTTCTTGCTGCTGCAGGGCAGAGGATTGCGGCTTCTGCTCACCGTTTGCCGGCGGGGTCGGAGCATGCTCACCCGACGGCGACTGGCCCTGAGCCGTGTTTTCGGTGCCAGAGGTTTGCTCGTGGCCAGAGGGCTGATTCTGGCCCGAGGTCGAACCACCCTGTTGAGGCGCGTCGCCGTGCTCGCCTTCCGTGTGGCTGGATTCGCCCGCGCCTGCGCTCGGGCCGGATGGCTGCGAGGCGTTCCCAGCCTGCGGGGCAGGGGATTGCGGCGGCTGGCTGCTGTTCTCCTGCGGGCCGGCTTCGGTGATCTTCACTTCGCGCGATACGGGGTTTGCCGCATCGGCGCCCTGCACGTTGTTGCCCTGTTCATCCACGGGCACGAACTTGAAGGAGGCTTTGCCCTCGAACTGGCTGGCGTCCAGGTAGACGCGGTCAAAATCTTCCATGCGGATGACATCGTCCTTGGCGATGGTGCGTGCCAGGCCGTCATTGCCGACTTTCAGCACCGGGCCGTCATTGCCATCGGCACCATGGATGTAGAGGACGCGCACACCGGCAGGCGTCACGCCATCGGCACCCTTGAAGAGAGCCGCATCCAGGTGATGGTTGGCGTCATGGGCGACGCTCACTTCCTTGGCGTCGCTGCCGTAGTTGGGCAGGTTGGGCGTTTCATGGACGGTGACGGTCTGCAGGGGCGAGCCGGCGATGGGCTGCTTGTGATGGTCCAGCGCCTGGAAGGTGAAGGAACCCCCGTTGTTCTGGGCGGAATCCCAGGCGATGTGCTTGAAGTCCTCGAAGCTGACTTCACTGCCTTCTTTCAGCGGGGTGTAGGCGTCACGGCCCTTGTTGACGAACAGGGCGGATTCTGCCGAGTTGGTGTCATTCGTTTCCTTGACATTCCCGATGCGGATGAAGGCCGGTGCGTCGTCGGCAACCGTGCCCTTGAAGAGGTCTTCACCCAGGGTCTGCTTGATGTTCTGACGAACATCGACGGTCTGGGCGTCGCCTTCCTTATACCTGGGCGCTGCGGCGGCTTCGTCGATGGTGATGGTCTGCGCCTGCACCTTGGCGGTATCGTAGTGGGCGTGACCTTCTTCAGGGCGCACCGCGATGAAGCGGAACTCACCGCCCTTGGAGGTGCTGGCGTCCCAGCTCAGCTTCTCGAACTGGTCGGCGGTGATGACCTGATTGGCCTCCACGTTCTGACCATCCAGTTTCAGCGTGCCCGGCTTGACCTCCAGGATCTTCACGGCACCGGCCGGGTGCTCGGAGTCGCTGCCCTTGAAGAGGGCGGCATCAAGCTTGGCGGTCGCGTCGTGGGCCACCTTGACGGGGTGCTGGGCCTGGTACTGGGGCAGGTGCTCGGCCGGTTGCGGGTCGGCCTTGTGCTCAGTGTCACCCTTGTGCTCGGCGTCACCCTCATGGGTGTCCTTGACCGGCGGCTTGTCGCTGCCCTGGGCGGACTGGCCGCCTTGCTGCGCGTTTGCATCGGCCTGGGCCGGGGCAGGCTGCGCCGGTGCCGTCGGCTGCTTCACTTCGGGCGATTCGGTGATGGAGATGTTGTGCGGCTGGGTGTTGGGCAGCGGCTTGGCCGTGTCGGCGTCATCGCTGTCCACGGGCTGGAAGCGGATGGAGCCGGACTGGCTGTAGGTGGAGTTCCAGACCAGCTTGTCGAAGTCTTCGGCTTTGATGATCTGGCCTTCCTGCACGGGTTTGCCGTCCAGGGTCAGCGGGGCCTGGTAGTTGTTGTATTCGATGACGAAGCGGGACAGCTTGGCTTCGGCACCCTGGGCGATGGTCTCCGGCTTGTGGCCGGTGTCATCGGTGCCGACGGTGATCATGGCGTTGCCTTCGTGCAGCTTGTTGCTGCCGATCCAGGCGGCCTTGCTGTTGTCGTTGTTCTCGCCCTGATGGCCCAGACCCCGGAGGTTCTCGTTCAGCCAGTCCAGTTCCTTCTGGTCATCGATGGTCAGCAGCTTGCCGCCCAGTTTCTCGGCATGGGCCTTGGCTTCGGCCAGGGTCATCGGGGTCTTGCTTTCGATGACTTCGTAGGCCGTCAGCACGGTCTTGCCGCCTTTGGCAGCATCACCCTGGGCCTGCTGGCCTTCGGCCGGCAGGGCACGGACGGAGAAGGGGCGAACGGCATGGATGCCCTGGACATCGGCGTCATGATCGGCGCTGGGCGTCTGTTTGGGGCCTTCGTCGCCGTAGCGGACGGAACGCGCGTTGGGGTGTTCGCTTTCGGATGCCTGGATGTGGGTGATCTGGACGAACTTGACCGGAGTTTTCTCGCCGGCGGAGTTCTCGAACACCGTCTTCAGGTTGGAGAGCTTCGTCTCGCCGGATTCGGCCACCTTGGGTGCGTCAGGCTCGCCCTGGGCAACGGCGGGGCCGGTCACGAAGGTCTGGACCGGCTTCTGGGGCGCCGGCTGGGCGGCAGGCGGGTTGGCCGGGGTTTCGGCAGCCG
>CAUVLK010000376.1:0-2902 GCA_963552635.1 uncultured Lautropia sp.
CCCAGGGCGATGCTCACGGCCTCGCGCAGTGTTTCGGCCTGCGCCGTGGGCTGCAGCAACAGGGTGCTGCCCAGCGCCAGGGTGAGCGTCGTCAGCCGCGGGCGTGCCAGAGAGCGGGGTGTTTTCTTCATCATGAATCCTTCCGGTTGGCGGGCATTGTCCGCCTGCCACAGGTCTGCCAGCCAGGCAGGGGCTACCTGGCCGTTTTCGTGGCACCAGCGGGCGCTGTTGGTTGCAACACAACAACCTGTCGTGTCTGCACACCGGTCATGGCCGATGGTCAGCCGCGGCCAACCAGTGGCATCTTGGTGGCCATCAACGTCATGAACTGCACATTGGCCGACAGGGGCAGCCGAGCCATGTCCAGCACGGCCTGTGCCACCAGCGCCACGTCGATGGTCGGCTCGGAGGCCACGCGGCCATCGGCCTGCAGGATGCCTTCGGCCATGGGCCGTGCCATCTCGGTCATGGCGTTGCCGATGTCGATCTGTCCGCAGGCAATGTCCCAGGCACGGCCATCCAGCGAGGCGGCCTTCGTCAGACCGGTCATCGCGTGCTTGGTGGCCGTGTAGGGCATGGTCATCGGTCGGGGGGCATGGGCGGAAACCGAACCGTTGTTGATGATGCGCCCGCCACGCGGCGTCTGCGCCTTCATCACCCGGAAGGCCGCCTGGGTGCAGAAGAACGGCCCGTTCAGGTTGGTATCCACCACGGCGCGCCACTGTGCGGGCGACAGCGTTTCCAGCGGCACGGCCGGTGCGCCAATACCGGCATTGTTGAACAGCACGTCCACGCGCCCGAAATGCGCCACCGTCCGGTCAAAAAGGGCATTCACGGCGTCCGGGTCGGTCACATCGGTGGGCACTACCAGCGCCCGGGCGGCGTCACGGGGTTGTGCGGGAACTGCCGTGCCAGTCATGCGTTCCGGCAGGGCGGCACTGCTGCGTTTCCCATCCGGACCGGAGACCGCCTCTGCTGTAGAGCCGTCCGGCATGTTGGGACGGGGCGCACCATGCTGCAACCAGATCTGCACGGTTTCCTGCGAGGCATGTTCGCGCCGGCCGGCCAGCGCTACCGCGTAGCCGGCCTCCAGAAAGGCGCGAGCCACGGCCCGGCCGATGCCGCTGCCAGCCCCGGTGATGATGGCAACGGGCAGCGCTTCGGCAAACTCGGCAGGATTCGACATGGCTCTATCAAAAAGAATGAAAAACGGAACCGGCCATTATAGGAGTGCCACGTTGTTGGCTTCTTGCAACGATTTTCCGTGGTATGGCGCTCATGTATACGGCGTGGGCAGCAGCTTGCCGGGGTTCATCCGGTCCAGCGGGTCCAGTGCCTGCTTGATGGCACGCATCATCTGCAGTTCCAGCGGCTGCTTGTAGCGCACCAGTTCCGTCTGACGCAGCACGCCAATGCCGTGCTCGGCCGAGATGGCGCCCTCGTACGCCGCCACCAGATCATGTACCAGCCGGTTCACCCGGGCCTCGTCGCGGGCAAAGGCCTCGTCATAGTGCTGGGCAAAACGTGCATGGGGAGCCACATTGAAATGCAGGTTGCCATCCCCCAGGTGCCCGAAAACGATCAGCTGCGCATCGGGGTAGGCCTGGCGAATCTGCCGGGATGCTGCTTCGATGAATTCACCGATGCGTGAGATCGGTACCGAGATGTCATGCTTGATGTTCTTGCCTTCGTGGCTCTGCGCGGCAGAAATGTTTTCGCGCAACGCCCACAGCTGTTCAAACTGCGCCAGCGATTGCGAGATCACCGCATCCTGCACCACCCCGTCGGCCAGCGCCTCGGACAGCACCGCTTCCAGCCCTTCCTGAGCAGCCTGCTCACTGTGCAGGCTGCTGACTTCCATCAGCACGTACCAGGGCAGGGGGGCATCCGTAGATGATGCTTTGAACGGCAGCCGGCTTCCGGGGATGTTCTTCAGCACCAGCTGCATCGCCGCGTCCGAGATCAGCTCGAAGGCGGTCAGCTCGGCTGCCAGCCGACCCTGGGCCTGCGCCAGCAGCGCCAGCGCCTGATCGGGGGTTTCCAGCTGCACCAGCGCTGCCACCTGGCCAGCCGGCTGCGGGTAGAGTTTCAGCACGGCCGCCGTGATGATGCCCAGCGTGCCTTCGGCGCCGATGAACAGGTCACGCAGGTCATAGCCGGTATTGTTCTTGCGCAGCCGGTTCAGGCCCTGCCAGACCTGGCCGTCGGCCATCACCACTTCCAGCCCCAGGCACAGCTCGCGCATGTTGCCGTAGCGCAGCACCTGCACCCCGCCGGCGTTGGTGGCCAGGTTGCCGCCGATGGTGCAGCTGCTCTCCGAGGCCAGCGACAGTGGGAACAGCCGTCCATGGGCCGCGGCGGCTTCCTGCGCCGCCTGCAGCGTGCAGCCGGCTTCCACCACCATCGTGCTGGCCAGTGCGTCCACGCTGCGGACCCGCTGCATCCGCGACAGCGACAGCAGGATCACGGGGCGGGGCCGGGCGTCTGCGCTTCCTGCAGCCTGTGCCTGCGCTGGATCCTGGGCGTCGGACGGCACCTTGTCCGGTGAGGTTGGCTGGGCTTCCGGGCGAGGCGCGGAGCGTGGATCGGCCAGCGGCACGGATGCACCGGTCAGTCCCGTGTTGCCTCCTTGCGGCACGATCACCGCATCGTGGTCCACACACCAGCGCACCACGGCTGCCACGTCCGCCGTGCTGTCGGGCTGCACCACCGCCAGGGCCGGCCCGCCCCAGCGCTGGCGGTAGTCACGCAACCAGGGGGCCATCTCGGCCGGGTCCGAAACCATTCGGCCCGAGAAGGCTGCCCGCAGCGAGGCGAGAAGGGCATGGGAGGAGGAGGTCGATGAGGACATGGGCAGGCGCGGCTTTCCTGGGGCTGGAGACTTCACGGGCAGGCGGGCAGC
>CAUVLK010000377.1:0-2901 GCA_963552635.1 uncultured Lautropia sp.
ACAAGGCGACATTTGCTGTCAATAGCGGCACTATTGACAGCAAATGGCAACGCAGTCATGCGCCCGTTACGAGAATGCGACGGCCGTGAGGACTTGTTCAGAGGATCCCAAGAGACAGACCCATCCCGTTTTGCCGCCCGGTACCGCGGCTTCCCGCCCTGAGTCCCGCACTGCCGGCCATGCCAGGCGGGCAGCCGCGCACCGTGCCGGTGCCTTCCAGTTCCAGGAGAGTCGTCATGCGCCTGCGCGCCCCCCATCCGTCGTCCCCCACGGGCGATGCCCGTCGTGCATTCCTGATCGTTGCCGGCCTGTCCGCCAACCCGGTCGACTCGACCATCCGCCCTCCCACTCCACGGGCAGGCCATATCCCCCGAGCCGCCCTGGGTCTGTTCATTGCCCTGTCGCTGGCCGCGTGCACCGTCGTCCCCGGGCCGCTCAGCAAGGCGCAGACCGACCGGCTGACCTCGCCCGACCTCGCCGTCAGAAGCTCGCAGCTCACCCAGGCGGCCGCCGCACGCTACGACGCACAGAAGGATGTCTTTCATCCGGTGGTGGCCCGTCACGGCATGGTGGCCAGTGAACAGGCACTGGCCAGCCAGGTGGGGGTCGACATCCTGAAGGCCGGGGGCAATGCCATTGACGCCGCCGTGGCGGTGGGCTTCGCGCTGGCGGTGGTACTGCCCAACGCCGGCAACATCGGGGGCGGCGGCTTCATGATGGTGCATGACGCCCGCTCCGGCCAGTACGTGGCGCTGGACTTCCGCGAGACCGCGCCCGCGTCGGCCACCCGCACCACCTTCCAGGACGCCAAGGGCAACGTCATCGACGGCAAGTCGCTCTACACCCATGCTGCCGTGGGCGTGCCCGGCACCGTGGCCGGCCTGACCCATGCCCAGAAGAAATGGGGCAGGCTCTCGCTGGCCAAGGTCATGGCCCCCGCCATCGAGCTGGCCGAGAAGGGCTATCCGGTCAGCCCGACGCTGGCCCGCGCGCTGAAGACCGAGGCCGACACGATGGGCCGGTGGCCTGCCACCCGCGCCATCTTCTGGAGGAACGGCGCGCCGCTCAAGGCCGGCGACCGCCTGGTGCAGAAGGATCTGGCCAGCTCGCTGAAGCTCATCGCACTGCAGGGGGCCGATGCCTTCTACCGCGGCCCCATCGGGAAAAAGATCGTGGCCGACAGCCAGGCGAACAGAGGGCTGATCACTGCTGCCGACCTGCAGGGCTACAAGCCGGTGGAGCGCAAGCCCGTGCGCGGCACCTACCGCCAGTATGAGATCGTCACCATGCCGCCCCCGTCCTCGGGCGGCATCCACCTGCTGCAGATCCTCAACATCATGGAAGGCTGGCCGATCGGCAACTGGGGCCAGAACAGCGCCCAGACTGTCCACCACATGGCCGAAGCCATGAAGCTGGCCTATGCCGACCGCGCCGAGTACCTGGGCGATCCGGACTACGTGAAGATCCCGCAGACCGGCCTCGTCTCGCGCAAGTACGCCACCCTGCTGCGCAGCCAGATCGACCCGGCCCATGCCAAGCCTGCCAAGGACATCAAGCCCGGTCGGCCCCAGCCCTATGAAAGCGACCAGACCACCCACTACTCGGTGATGGATGCCAAGGGCAACGCCGTGGCCGTCACCTACACGCTCAACACCAACTTCGGCACCGGCATCGTCGCCCCGGGCACCGGCATCCTGCTCAACAACGAGATGGATGATTTCTCCGTCAAGCCCGGCGTGCCCAACGCCTACGGCCTGGTGGGTGGCGAGGCCAACGCCGTCGGCCCGCGCAAGCGTCCGCTGTCGTCCATGACGCCCACCTTCGTGCTGAAGGACGGCAAGCCCTGGCTGGTGACCGGCAGCCCCGGTGGCGCCCGCATCATCACCACCGTGCTTCAGACTGTCAGCAACGCCATCGACCACGGCATGAACCCCGCCGAGGCAGCATCCGCTCCCCGCTTCCACCACCAGTGGACACCGGACGAGCTGCGGGTGGAACGCGGCTTCCCCGTCGACACCACCGAGCTGCTGCGCCAGCGCGGCCAGAAAGTCGTCGAGAAGGCCGCCATGGGCCGCACGCAGACCATCCAGGCACAGGATGGCGAGCTGTGGGGCTACTCCGATCCGCGCAATCCGGACGGTCTGACCCTGGGATACTGAAAGGGTCGGCATTGAAGGCACCGCCCCCGGGCGGTGTTACCCTAGCGGGTTTACCTGTCAGCGCCCCGGCCCATGCGCAAGCCTCGCCCTACCGTCCTCACCCGTGAATTCCTGCAGAGCGGAGACTACCTGCGCTCTTTTGTCGACACCCCGCACCAGAAATGGTGGAGTCGGGAGCAGATCAGCGAATCACTGGAAAAGACGCTGGCCAAGCGCCCCGACCCCGACGCACCCGTCTGGGTCTTCGCCTACGGTTCGCTCATCTGGAACCCGCTCATCCGCGTGGCCGAACAGCAGCTGGCCACGCTGCGCGGCTGGCGCCGCAGCTTCTGCATGCGTCTGCTGGCCGGACGCGGCACCCCCGAAAACCCGGGCCGCATGCTGGCCCTGGCCCGTGCGCCTGCCACGGCCCACCCCACCACCGGCATCGCCTTCCGCATCCGCGAAGAAGAACTGCGCGACGAGCTGATGCTGGTCTGGATGCGCGAGATGATCGGCGGCACCTACGAGCCGCTGTGGCAGGAGGCCCGCCTGGCCGACGGCCGCCTCGTGCAGACCATCGTCTTCGTGATGGAACCCTGCACGCCCGCCTACGAGCACGACACCTCGGTCAACACCGTCGCCCCCCTCATCGCCACCGCCAGCGGCCATCTGGGCCACAATATCGACTACCTGCTGGAACTGGACCAGGAGATCCCAAGAGCACACGACTGAACACCAGTCACAACGGCGCATCTCGTAT
>CAUVLK010000378.1:0-2893 GCA_963552635.1 uncultured Lautropia sp.
CCTGCCACATCATCTGCTGGCGCAGCACGGTGTTGATGACGAACTGGGTGAGCTGGCCGATCATGCCGCGGTCGTCGCAGATGGAGGCGATCATGGCGGGACTGACCTGCAGCGGGTGGTTGCGCGGCCAGCGGATCAGTGCCTCGGCGGCGTGACACTGGTTGGTGGCCAGGTCGATCTGTGGCTGGAAATGCACTTCCAGGTCGTTGCTGAACAGGTGGCGGCGCAGGGCGGTCTCGATCTCGGCCATGCGCGCGGCGTTGTCATCGGCACCGATGCATTGCACCAGCAGTCGTTCCTCACGTTCGGCAGCCAGCTGGCGCGCATCCCAGGCACCCTGCAGCAGGCCGCCGATGCTGACGGTGCTGCTGCGGCTCCAGGCGCCACCGATGATGGGCTGCAGCTGGGCGGTGAGGGTCTGCGAGTTCTGCAGCGGGATGTGGATGGGCACGTACAGTGCTTCGCGGAAGGCGGTGGCCACGGTGGTGGCGACGGCTTCGTTGGGCACGTTGGCAATGAGGATCCAGATCTCGTCGAAGGCGGCGGTGGCCACACGGTCTTCAGCGCGCAGGCGCTTGCCGATGCGCTTGATGATCTCGCCCAGCACCAGGTTGGCGTGCGGGTCGCGCGCCAGGGCCTGCAGCTGGTCCGAACGGTTCAGGCCGATGGTGAGCAGGAGAGGCTGGCCCGGTGCCTTGCGGCTGAGCAGTTGTTGCCCGTGGGCCAGCAGTTCATTGGGCGTCAGGCGCTGATTGAGCGGTGCTTCCATGCTGGGTCTGGACCTCATCGAGGTAATAATCCTGCAGCTTGAATCCGTGGGTGCCGGCAGGCAGCCCTCGCACGATTCGCAGGGATTTTTTCTGTCGTCCACGGCTGTCCTTCGATTCCTGGTAGAGGTCGCGCTCGATGGGCACTTCAAGCGGCGTCTTGTCGGGCTCCGACAGAACCAGCACACGCGGTTCCAGGCGGCGCACGCGGTTGTGGGCAATGACGACGGCCACTTCGCCACTGGACAGTTCCACCAGGCTGCCGACCGGGAAGACGCCGATGGCCTGCACGAACTGCTCGACGAGCGGTTCATGGAACGAGGTGCCGCTCCATTCGTACAGGTTCATCAGGGCATCCTGCGGGGCGGAGGCCTTGGCGTAGGGGCGGGGGGTGATCAGCGCGGCAAAGGAATCGGCGATGGCCGCCATCTTGCCGTAGATGCTGATCTTGTCGCCCTTGAGCTGATTGGGGTAGCCCGAGCCGTCGATGCGTTCGTGGTGCTGGCTGATGCCCTGCAGCACCTGCGGCGGCAGGGCGGGGCCGCTGTTGAGGATGTGCAGCGACAGGTTGACGTGTTCCTTGACCAGCCCGAATTCGGCCGCCGACAGCAGGCCGGGTTTTTCCAGCAGGGCACGCGGGATCTTGGTCTTGCCCACGTCGGCCAGCATGCCGATCTGGCCCAGGTAGCTGAGTTCCTGACGCGGAAAGCCCAGGTGCCGGCCGAGCGCCACCAGGTACAGGGCCACACGCACGCCGTGGTGGTAGACCTGGATGTCCTCTTCGCGCAGCCGGGCGATCCACATCATGGCGTCGGGGTTGTCCAGCACGCTGTCGACCATGCTGTCGACGGCACCAGCCACGGCGTCCATGTCCAGGGTGTTGCCGTGACGGATGTCCTCGATCAGTGCGTTGAGGGCCGTCTCGCCGGACTTGAAGGCGTGCCGGGCGCGCGGCAGTTCCGCCTCCATGGGCCGACGCACTTCATAGCGGGTCAGCTTGATGCCGGAGCCCTTCAGCTCGGGAATCTGCTGAATGGTGCGCCTGTGCTGCTCCAGCTCGCGGCTCTGGGCCAGGTGGTCGGTGATCCAGAACAGCATCCGCTCCAGCATCCCCTGGTCGTTGTCCTTGGGGGAGTTGGCGGTCTGCTTGACCATCTGCCGGAAGCGCTGGCGCGTCTCGCGCGAGACGCTGGCGTCGGTGCGCGGCTTGTAGCGCCGGGGCGGCCGGGGTGCGGCAGCGCCCAGGATGCGGGTCCTGGGTTCCTCGTATTCCAGCGGCTTCTTCGCGGCCGAGGCCGATCTGGAGCGCCGCATCGGAGGCTCGAGGGGAGCCGGGGCGGCCGGTGCCGGCACGCTATTGGGCGCACTGTGGGCGTGGATGATGGTGGTGGGCGATGTCGGGGGCTCATGCACGATGGCATTGGGCATGGGCCGGGTCTCGGACAGGCGCCCGAAATTGGCGTCGGCCACACGGATGTCCATGGCCACGCTGGGCGAGGACAGTTCGAGGTCGACGTAGACGTAGTTGCAGTACCGCGCCAGGGTGTCCAGTTCCACCTGGTCGTCGATCAGGAACCCTTGCAGCAGGAAGGGCGTGTCGAGCCACGGCCGATCCAGCTCCACGACGAACATGTTCAGTCGCAGATCCTGGACGGCGATCCGGTAACGGCGATTGGCCGTCATCGGCGGGGTGGCCGGTATCGTCTGGTCGACTACGGTGGACAAGGGAATGCTCCAGGTTGACGGTCCTTCACGGGGAAGTGGCCTGCAACACGGATCCGAAAGGGAGGATCCGGGAGGAGCATCTTAGCGAGCCGGGACAGGATGGCGCGCGCTCAGGTCAGCGTCGGCCGGCAGGGGCTGACGGGCGGCATGCCGGGTATGGGGTGTGTCGCCGATGCACGGATCCGCACGGGATGCGCGGGCATGGAGGGAGGTTGTGCGGGGGAGGGAAGCGCGGGCCGCCAGGGGGGAGCAGGGGCGTCAGGATGCCAGGGGGCCGGTGCGATGGACGAGGGCGGTAGCCGGGAAAATTGCCGGGGAAGTGGCTTGGGGAGACAGTCGGGGAAGACCGCAGGAAGAGGTAGGGGGCGCAGGAAGAGGTAGGGGGCGCGGGGAGAGGTGAG
>CAUVLK010000379.1:0-2893 GCA_963552635.1 uncultured Lautropia sp.
CGCCACGGCCAGCACCGGCCAGACGGACAGGCCGGAAGCGCCCAGGTCACGGCGCAACACGCGCAGCGGCGTGACGCCGGCCAGTCGCAGGACAGGAACGGCGGCAAAGCCCAGCACCAGCACCACGGCCACCAGCAGGGCCTGCAGCGCCGGCCAGGCCGAAGCTGCAGGCAGCGAGGTCTCCAGCATCACGCGAGCCACGCCGGTGAGCGCATGGTGGGCCACCCAGCCCAGGATGACGCCTAGGGCGCCCCCGGCCAATGCCAGCCAGAGCATCTCCAGCATCAATGTCCGGGCCAGCACGCGCTGGGTCAGCCCCATGGCCTTCAGGATGGCAAAGCCATCCAGGTGGCGCTCGGCAAAACGGCGTGCCCCCAGGCCGATGGCCACGGCGGCGATCAGGGCCGACAGCAGCGAGACCAGCGCCAGGAACTGGCGCGCGCGTGCGAGCGTGCTCTGGATCTCGGGGCGACCTGCTTCCAGATTCTCCAGATGCTGACCTGCACCCAGGCGGGGCTGCAGCCAGTCCTGGAATTCTGAAACGGCCTGCGCCTCCCCGGCCACCAGCAGACCATGGCTGATGCGACTGCCGGGACGGACCAGGCCGGTGGCTGGCAGATCGTCGATCGACAGCATCAGTCGCGGCGCGAAGTTGACGAAGGAAGCGCCGCGACTGGGCTCCATCAGGATGAAGCGCTCGATGGTGAAGGGAGCATTGCCCAGGGTCAGCGTGTCTCCGATCTTCAGACCCAGCGCCTGCGCCAGGGATTCGTCCACGAAGACGGAACCGGCCGACGGACCATGCTGGATGGTCTGCGATGTGCTTGCCTGCAGATCACCAGCTGCGGTCGGTGCAGCAGCCAACGAAGGGCCTCGGGCGGGTGCCTGCTGCGAATCCGCCGCCCTGTCAGGGGACGCGCCGTCATCGGTCCCGGACACGCCAGCGGACGGACCGGCTTCGTCGGCTGTGACGGTCAGTTCACCCCGCAACGGATAGTCATGGCTGACGGCAAGCACCGAGGCCAGCTGCGTGGGGGGAAGTGCCTCATCCTCGTCTTCCGCATCTGCGTCTGGCGAGGAAGACCCCGCCATGGCCATGCTGGGAAACGAAGCCGTATGCGCCACCCGAAGCCCCAGCGCCCGCGCCTTCCGGGTCCAGTCCTCGGGAATCGGACGGTCGGCACGAAGCACCAGATCCCCGCCCAGCAGGTGCAGGGCCTGTTCGCTCAGCGCGCGATCCAGGCGATCGACGAAGAACCCGACAGTGGTCACGGCGGCCACAGCCACCAGCAGGGCCACCAGAAGCAGGTTCAGCTCACGAGCCAGCAGATCACGCCACAGCAGCAGGAAGGACAGACGCAAGGCAGAGGCACGCGAGGCAGTCGGTGACATGGTCGGAGAAGGAAGCAAGGAAACGAAGCCGGCGAAGCGCGTACTCAACCGCCCGCAGCAGGTGCGTCGGGCACCGGGGTATCCACCGGTGTGGCCTTCAGGCCCTTGTCCACCGCAGCCAGCACGTCGGCCGTGGCCGGGATGACGCCGACGCCCCCGAAGCTGGCACAGAAGCTGTCGCCCGAAACGGCACACTGCACCGCATCGAAGTCGGCAAAGATGCCGATCGTGGGACACCCCAGCGCACCGGCCAGATGCGTGAAGCCCGTGTCGAGGCCAACGACGATGCGAGCCATGCGGATGACGCGGGCAGCGTCACGCACCGACAGGAAGGGAGGAACCACCGAGGCGGTGGCTTGGGCACCTGCCGCCTGCACGGCCGCATCGGCCAGCCGCCGGGCACGCACCTCTTCGGCCGGAGAACCCCAGAACCAGACCAGGTCCAGCCCGGCCCGCTGCAGATGGACGGCCACCTCCAGCCACTGCGCCTCGGGCCAGAGCTTGGCGTCACGGCTGGCACCGGTGACCAGCAACGCCATGGGTCGCCCTTGCGGCAACCAGGGAGCCTCGTCGATGCCCAGGTGCGGCACGGTCAGGCCGAAGCGGGCCGGCGTGTCGATGGAATAGCCGAAAGCCCCTGCACCGATGGCACGGTTGCGCCGCACCACGTGCCAGTCGCGCGGGACCGGCACGGGACGATCGTAGGCGAGCGCCGCCAGAGGCTCCCGAGCCGAAGCACGGTCGGGGCCCACGCGCACGCCGCCCCGGGCCATGCGCACCACAGCCGCGCTCTTGATGAGCCCCTGGCAGTCAAGGATCCAGTCATAGCGACGGCCGCGCAGTGTCTGCCAGAAGGCCTGCATGGCCGCCCGTGTCTCGGGCTTGCCGAGCGACTTGCGCCAGCGCCGCCAGGACAGCGGAATGACCTCATCGACGGCCGGATTCATGGCCGGCAAGGACGAAAAGGCCGATTCGACGACCCACTCGATGCGGGCATCCGGAAACTGTGCACGCAGGTCAGTGGCCAGGGGCTGGGCATGGACGACATCCCCCATCGAGGACATCTTGACGATCAGGATCCGGTTCATCGGCAACAGACAGCAAAAAACAGGCAGCAGAAACTGAAACGCCGCACCAGCCCAGGGACCGGTGCGGCGTTTCAGATAAGAACGAATAACGTCAGAAAAGATCAGCTGAGACCAAGCTCGCGAAGCATGTTACGCTCTTCGATGGCCCGACGCGCCTCGCGCAGACGCTTGGCCTGCTCGGTGACGGCGATGTCCGCATAGTCTTCCGGGCGCGATTCGACGCGACCGGCACGCATACGGGCTGCATGCCGAGCCGTGACGATGGCGCTATGATGATGCGCGGTCATGGCTGAATTAGGTTTACGAGTCGATTTCATCCCTCAGTCCCGTTAAGCTAAGAATGAAAGGCGTGCCTCATGCGTCAAGCGAAGATGCCATTGAAAACGGCACCCCAAAAACGGTCTAAACTGCAA
>CAUVLK010000380.1:0-2891 GCA_963552635.1 uncultured Lautropia sp.
CCCCTTCCGCCACAAGATCGGCGCCGTCTCCCGCGTCCTGGCCGTCACCGACGCCGAGGCCGCCCTCGTCTTCGTGCGCACCAAGTCCACGGCCGAGGACGTCGCCATCGAGCTGGCCGGGCGCGGCATCCAGGCCTCGAACCTCCACCAGCGTGATGATGCCACCGTGGTTCTTGCTGCTGTCCCAGCCCAGGTGGGCCTGGTTCAGTTCCGAGCCGACGATGATCTGCCCTTCTTCGACCTGGCCGGAGAAGTCGGGGTCGTGCTCGCTCTCCAGCTTCAGCGGGTGGTGGTAGTTGTCGTACTCGATGATGAAGCCCTTGGCGCCACT
This sequence comes from uncultured Lautropia sp., assembly GCA_963552635.1. GTDB lineage: Bacteria > Pseudomonadota > Gammaproteobacteria > Burkholderiales > Burkholderiaceae_E > Lautropia. Next base: position 332 of record CAUVLK010000380.1, read on the forward strand.
GCCGGCGTCGTGTGCAGCGTTGCCCTGGTTGATGTAGTGGTAGCGGGTCGAGATGTCGGAGCCGATGTTGAACACGTTGTACTCGATGAACTGATTTTCGTCAGCATCGTCGATGGACAGCAGCTTGCCGCCCATGGCCTGGGCGCGCTGTCGTGCCTCCGCCAGGGTGATGCCGTCGGCCTGGATGATCTCGTAGGCAGTCGGCCCGGACAGGCCGCCGCCGGGCAGGGGGCGCCCGCCAAGATCCCAGTTCAACACGCGCTTGGCACCGGGAGATTCATAGGCCTCGATGCTCAGGATCTTGAAGAACCTGCCGTCCAGACCGGTGTCCGGACTATGGCTGTTGCTGCTGATGATGCTCTTGTCCAGCCCGGTGATGGCGTTGGGAGCCACGACGGGTTTGGTGGGAGTGCCTGCAGCCTGCGGCTGCTCGTCGATGGTGATGGTGCGAACCACTTCCTGGCCGCTGTCGTCCACGAAGGGGCGTCCGTTCTTGTCAAGCGGTTTGAAGATGAAGCGGCCGCCGTCGGTCTTGCTGGCATCCCAGGTCAGCCGGGCGAACTCTGCGGCATCGATGGTCTCGCCTTCGGTGATCTGACGGGCGCCGGAGCCATCGGTACCGTTGGCCAGTTGCAGCGGCGAGTGGCTGGTGTCGCGGTCGTTGGGCTGTTCAATGCGGGTGATCTCGATGCGGGCTGGGGCACGGCTGTCGTCGGTCCCCCGAATCTCGTCCAGATGGTTCTTGCCAATCTCCAGAACCTGCTGGAACGCGGCGCGCAGCGTTGAGGCATTTTGAGCATAGGCCGGCCCCTGAACGCCTTCCTCGACGGAGATGGTTCGGGTGATGGCGGTGATGCTGCCAGGTTCGGCAGGGTCGGTGGTCAGGATGGGCTTTCCGTCCGCACCGATCATCGAGAAGGTGAACGAGCCGCCGGAGTTTCCATCCGAGCGCCATACCAGCTTGTCCAGGTCACTGGCCAGGATCTGGCCGTCTTTGGAGACCGGGTCAAGTTGGCCATGACCACGGTCGATGGCCAGCGCAGATGTGCCAGGGGCGGTATCGTCCGTTTCGTCGATGTTGGTGATGTTGATGGCGGCGGGTTCCCGCGAGGGGTCGGTACCGGCCAGCAGGGACCTGTCCAGCGTCAGGGGACGGTTGTAGGGGGTGAAGACATTGGGCGCGTTCGAGGCGTAGACAGGGGCTGCCGGCGATTCGATGACGGTCATCGTCTGCTCGGCGGAGCCGGCAATCTCGATGCCATCCTTGTCTAGGGCCACGAACCGGAATGTACCGCCCTCGTTGTGGGCCGTGTCCCAGCGGATCTTGCCGTACTCGCCGAATTTCACCACGCTGCCGACGGAAAGCGGGGTGCGGTTGGCGCCATCCCAGCTGTAGAGGACGTCGTGTTCGGTTCCGGACGGATTCTTTTCGTCGATGTGGGTGATGCGGATGGCGGCAGGGCGCTGTTTCACTGGCGTGTTGTGGCCGTTGTAGGCCATGCCGTTGTTGAAGTAGGCCGATCCGTCATGGGCTGCGTAGGCCGTCTGGTGCTGCAGGCTGGTGGCGTTCCAGTTCGGAGGCAGCGGCGATTCATGCACGGTGACGGTACGCGGTGCGCTACCCTCAATGGCATACCGTTCGGCGTCGTGCGCCGTGAAGGTGAAGCGGCCCCCATCGTTGGTGCTGGTGTCCCAGTGCACCTTGCCGAAATCCTCGGCGAGGATGGTGTCGCCTTCGTGCACGGCTTCCTTGATCCCACCTTCGCGCTGGATGTAGAGCGGGGCGGGGCTCACGCCTTTTTCTGGAGAGATCCGGTTGATGGTGACGAATGCCGGCTTGCGGGCCGGATCATTGCCCTCGAAGATGCTGGCATCAATCTGGCGCACCTGATCATGTGCCACCACCTGCAGGGCCTGGCTGGAATAGTCCGGGGCCTTCGGTGACTCGTGCACCGAGATGGTCTGTGCATCGGAGCCCAGGATGGGGTTCCGGTTGGCATCCAGCGCCACGAAGCGGAAGCTGCCACCGTCATTGTGGGCGGTGTTCCAGCTGAGCTTGCCGAAGTCGGCGGCGCTGATGACATCGCCTTGCTGCACGGCCGTGGGGGTGCCGCCGTCGGCATCCCGCTGCAGGGCGATGCCTGTGCCGTCGCCATCCTTGGCGTCGATGCTCTCGATGCGGATGAAGGCCGGGGCCTTGCCGGGCGTGTTGCCGGCAAATAGTTCCTGGCCGAGGGCGCGCGTCTGGTCGTGCGCCACCGTCAGCGGATCGCGCTCGCCAGGATAGTCCGGTGCCGCCGGAGATTCGTAGACGCTGACGGTCTGCGCAGAGGCGCCCAGAATGGGCTTCTGATTGGCATCCAGCGGCACGAAGCGGAAGCTGCCGCCGTCATTGTGGGCGGTGTTCCAGCTGAGCTTGCCAAAGTCTGCGGCACTGATGATGTCGCCTTGCTGCACGGCCGTGGGAGTGCCGCCGTCGGCGTCCCGCTGCAGGGTAGCGTCCGTGCCGTTGCCATCCTTGGCGTCGATACTCTCGATGCGGATGAAGGCCGGAGCCTTG
>CAUVLK010000381.1:0-2891 GCA_963552635.1 uncultured Lautropia sp.
CCCTCTCCCAGCCTGACGCGCTATCCCGAGTGGTTTACTCGGCAAACGATAGAGATATATATTCTCATTCTCGTTTTATAAGATGCCATCCAAGCTCTCCCGAGGTCGGGTGGCACAACTCGCTTGATAGACGTAAAATATCAAGACCAATCTCTTGATTGCACAACATGAACAGAGACACATTCGCGGCTGCCAACCACCGCACCGCTTCCCTTGCTGTTGTCCACGCCCGTTCCGCATCACGCGGAACGTCGCGCCGCACCCTGCTGGGTGCACTTTCGCTGGCCCTGGCCAGCATGGCCACCGCGGGCCTGATGCTGGGCAGCCAGCCGGCGCACGCCGCCGATGCTGCCTCATCGGCCCCGAAGTTCAAGGTCGTCACCACCTTCACCATCATCGCCGACATGGCGCGCAACGTGGCCGGTGATGCCGCCGACGTGCAGTCGATCACCAAGCCCGGTGCCGAGATTCACGACTACCAGCCCACGCCGGGAGACCTGGTTCGGGCCCAGGGTGCGCAGCTGGTGCTTTGGAACGGGCTGAACCTGGAGCGCTGGTTCGAGCGCTTCTTCCATCGGCTGAAGAAGGTACCGGGCGTGGTCGTGACCGAGGGCATCAAGCCCCTGTCGATCACGGAAGGCCCCTATTCCGGCAAGCCCAACCCGCATGCCTGGATGTCGCCGGAAAACGGCATCATCTACGTGGACAACATCCGCGACGCCCTCATCCAGCATGATCCGGCCCATGCGGACACCTACCGCGCCAATGCGGAACGCTACAAGCAGCAGATCCGGGCCACCATCGCCCCCATCCGCCAGCAGCTTGAGGCCCTGCCGGCGCAGAAGCGCTGGCTGGTGAGCAGCGAGGGGGCCTTCAGCTACCTGGCGCGCGACTTCGGGCTGCGCGAGCTGTATCTGTGGCCGATCAACGCCGACCAGCAAGGCACGCCGCAGCAGGTGCGCCATGTCATCGATGAGGTGCGCAAGCATCAGATTCCGGCCGTTTTCAGCGAAAGTACCGTTTCCGCCGCCCCTGCCCAGCAGGTTGCCCGCGAAACCGGGGCACACTACGGGGGTGTTCTCTATGTGGATTCGCTGAGCGAGCCGGACGGTCCGGTGCCCACCTATCTGGACCTGCTGCGCGTCACTTCCGAAACCCTTGCCAAAGGCCTGACTCATTGAACAAGGACGCTTCCGATCCCTCCCGCCGTCGGCCGGCAACGGCCGATGATGATCCCGCATGCCGTGCCGGACTGGACGTGCGCGGGGTCACCATCACCTACAACAACGGCCATACGGCGCTGAGGGACGCCGGCTTCTGCACGCCGCTGGGCAGCATCACGGCACTGGTGGGCGTCAACGGCAGCGGCAAGTCCACGCTCTTCAAGGCCATCATGGGCTTCCTGAAGCCGGCGGCCGGCACCATCCAGGTGCTGGGCCAGTCGGTCTCGTCCGCCATCGGCCGGAACCTGGTGGCCTACGTGCCGCAGAACGAGGAGGTGGACTGGGACTTCCCGGTGCTGGTGAAGGACGTGGTGATGATGGGCCGCTATGGCCACATGGGCTTCTTCCGCCGCCCACGCCCCGCCGACCGCGAGGCGGTGGACCAGGCACTTCAGCGCGTGCAGATGGACGAGCTGCGCCACCGCCAGATCGGTGAGCTGTCGGGCGGCCAGAAGAAGCGCGTGTTCCTGGCTCGCGCGCTGGCCCAGCAGGCCAAGGTGATCCTGCTGGACGAGCCCTTCACCGGGGTGGACGTGAAGACCGAGGACGCCATCATCGAGCTGCTGAAGGCGCTGCGCGACGAAGGCTGCGTGATTCTCGTCTCCACCCACAACCTGGGCAGCGTGCCCGAGTTCTGCGACCGCACGGTGCTGGTAAAGAACACGGTGCTCACCTATGGGCCCACCGAGCAGGTCTTCACCCGCCCCAATCTGGAGCAGGCCTTTGGCGGTGTGCTGCGCCACTTCGACCTGCCGCATTCGCATGATGGCGCGGGCAGCGGCCTGGCCGTGGGCATCATGACCGATGACGAGCGCCCGCTGGTGCTGGTGGGCGGGCGTTCCGCCGTGCGCGGCAACCCGGACAGCATCACGGCCGTGCCGCGGTCCGACGGGAGCAACCCCGCATGAGCTGGGCACTGCTGCTGGAACCCTTTGGCTATGCCTACATGACCAACGCCATGTGGGTGGCCACGCTGGTGGGCGCCGTCTGCGCCTTCCTGTCGTGCTTCCTGATGCTGAAGGGGTGGTCGCTGATCGGTGATGCGCTGTCGCATTCGATCGTGCCGGGGGTGGCCGGTGCCTACATGCTGGGACTGCCCTTCTCGGCCGGCGCGTTCTTTGCCGGGCTGATGGCCGCCGGTGCCATCGGCTTTCTCAACCGCCACACCCGTCTGAAGCCCGATGTGATCATCGGCCTGATCTTCAGCACCTTCTTCGGGCTGGGGCTCTTCATGGTGTCGGTCTCGCCCACGAGCGTCAACATCCAGACCATCGTGCTGGGCAACATCCTGGCCGTCACGCCAGGCGACATGCTGCAGCTGGTCATCATCGGCGCCGTCACGCTGACCGTGCTGCTGCTGAAGTGGAAGGATCTGCTGGTCATCTTCTTCGATGAGGCCCACGCACGCAGTGTGGGCCTGCACCCGGGACCGATGAAGCTGATCTTCTTCGCACTGCTGGCCGCCTGCACCGTGGCCGCCATGCAGACGGTGGGGGCCTTCCTGGTCATTGCGCTCATCGTCACGCCCGGCGCCACCGCCTACCTGCTGTCGGACCGCTTCGGCCACGTCATCATCATCGCCACCGTCATTGGCGCCGTCAGCAGCTTCATCGGCGTCTATGCCAGCTACTTCCTTGATGGCGCCACCGGGGCCGTGGTGGTGCTGGT
>CAUVLK010000382.1:0-2883 GCA_963552635.1 uncultured Lautropia sp.
AAGGAAAAGCTATTTTATCGGAATTTGCGGGACGTGTTGTATTCTCTGATAAAAAGAAAAAAGGTATGAGGTTAATCCTAATTGAAGATCCTGAAACTGGGGAATTAATTCAAGAATATACGGTTCCCGTGCTGGCCGGCGCGGTCGAACCTGTCGCAGCGGAGCCGGCGCGGGCAGCCGCCTCGGTCTCGTCCAGGCGCCCGGGTGCCGGTCTGCGCCGCAACCTGGTCCGCAAGGAGTCGCTCTCGGCAGCGCCCATTCCCGATGGCCGCCATTTCGGGCGGCTCCTGAACAACCAGGTGGCGCCCCAGCTGCCGGCCTACCGTGCCCTGCCGTGGGCCGGGGTGTTGCAGCGGCTGGCCAACGTGCCCATCTATTCGGTCGATGCCCTGGTGCGGCGCGGCACGGCGCTTCAGAAGACGGCCGACGCCCGCGCGCCGGTGGTCCGCCTGCATGGCGAGACGCTGGCCCGCCTGGGCCTGGAAGGGGCGGCCGAGGTGCGGGTCAGCCAGGACGGTCACGAGATCGTGCTGCCGCTGGCTCGTGATGACCGGCTGGCCCAGGACGTGGCCTGGGTGCCGGCGGCGCATGTCTCGGTCACGGCGCTGCCCGCGATGTTCGGACCGATCACGCTGGAGGCCGTCAAGTGAATTTCGTCGACGTGATCAGCCAAACGGGCGAGCAGTGGCTGGGCATGGCCTGGCCTGTCGTCTGGAACCTCATCAAGATCATCGTGCTGGTGGCACCGCTGATGATCTGCGTGGCCTATCTCACGCTCTGGGAGCGGAAGATGATCGGCTACATGCACGTGCGGATCGGCCCGAACCGGACCGGCCCGTTCGGGCTGCTGCAGCCGATGGCCGACGGCATCAAGCTGATGCTGAAGGAGATCCTGCTGCCCACGCAGGTCAGCCCCATGCTCTTTCTGGTGGCGCCGGTGCTGGCCATCATGCCGTCGCTGGCGGCCTGGTCGGTCATCCCGTTCGGTCCCGACCGCGCCCTGGCCAACATCAATGCCGGCATCCTGCTGCTGCTGGCGCTGACCTCGCTGGAGGTCTACGGCGTCATCCTGGCAGGCTGGGCGTCCAACTCGAAGTATTCGTTCCTGGGAGCGCTGCGTGCGGCAGCCCAGATGGTGTCCTACGAGCTGGCCATCGGTTTCTGCATGGTGATGGTGCTGATGGTCTCGGGCAGCATGAACATCTCCGAGATCGTGATGGCGCAGGGCAGGGGAACCTTTGCCGATCACGGCATCAACTTCCTGTCCTGGAACTGGCTGCCGCTCTTGCCGGCGCTGGTGGTGTACTTCATCTCCGGCGTGGCCGAGACCAACCGTCACCCGTTCGACGTGGTGGAGGGGGAGTCCGAGATTGTGGCCGGCCACATGGTGGAATACGCGGGCATGAGCTTCGCGGTGTTCTTCCTGGCCGAGTACGCCAACATGATCCTGGTGTCGGCGCTGGCCGCCATCATGTTCTTCGGCGGCTGGCAGCCCTTCTTCACGCTGGGGCTCGACATCGGTCCGCAGTGGCTGTGGGACTGGTTCTGGCTGTTCATCAAGACCTTCTTCCTGGTCAGCCTGTTCATCTGGTTCCGGGCCAGCTTCCCGCGTTACCGCTATGACCAGATCATGCGGTTGGGCTGGAAGGTGTTCATTCCGGTCACGCTGGTCTGGCTGCTGGTGATTGCCGTCTGGATGCAGACGCCCTTCAACATCTGGAAGAGCTGAAGATGCGAGTGATCAAGGATTTCTTTTCCAGCTTCCTGCTGCTTGAGCTGCTCAAGGGCATGAAACTGACGGGGCGCTACCTGTTCGCCCGCAAGATCACGGTCCAGTATCCCGAGCAGAAGACGCCGCTGTCGCCGCGTTTCCGGGGGCTGCACGCACTGCGCCGGTATTCCAACGGCGAAGAGCGCTGCATCGCCTGCAAGCTCTGCGAGGCGGTCTGCCCGGCCATGGCCATCACCATCGAGTCGGCGGTGCGTGCGGACGGACAGCGACGCACCACCCGCTACGACATCGATCTGACCAAGTGCATCTTCTGTGGGCTGTGCGAGGAGTCCTGTCCGGTCGACTCCATCGTCGAGACCCACATCTTCGAGTATCACGGCGAAAAGCGCGGCGACCTGTATTTCACCAAGGACATGCTGCTGGCCGTGGGCGATCGCTACGAGAGCGAGATCGCCGCGGCTCGCGAAGCCGATGCCCCCTATCGCTGAGCAAGGACGGTCGGCAACATGGATGTCATATCAGTCTTGTTTTTCCTGTTCGCGCTGGTGACGGTCTTTGCGGCCACGCGCGTGATCACGGCGCGCAACCCGGTTCACAGCGCGCTGTTCCTGGTGCTCACCTTCGTGTCGTCGGCGGCCATCTGGCTGCTGATGAAGGCCGAGTTCCTGGCCATCGTGCTGGTGCTGGTGTACGTGGGCGCGGTGATGGTGCTGTTCCTGTTCGTGGTCATGATGCTCGACATCGACCTCGACAACCTGCGTGCGGGCTTCTGGCGATCGCTGCCGGTCGGGCTCTTCGTGGCAGCCATCATCGTGGTCGAGCTGTCGCTGGTGCTGTGGGCCCACTTCGGGGGCGTCCAGGAGGCAGATCTCGTGCAGCCGGCGGCCGACTACGACAACGCCAAGGCGCTGGGCGAGCTGCTCTACACGGGCTACATCTATCCGCTGGAGATCGCCGGCATGATCCTGCTGGTGGCCATGGTGGCAGCCATCTCGCTCACCCTGCGCCGTCGCAAGGACCACAAGTCGCAGAACCCCAGCCAGCAGGTGCGGGTGCGTGCTGCTGACCGCGTGCGTCTGGTGAGCATGCCGGCCGTGGTGCCTGCGCCGCCGCAACCCGCCGAAGCGGCTGAAGGGCAGGGGGCGGACGCC
>CAUVLK010000383.1:0-2877 GCA_963552635.1 uncultured Lautropia sp.
CAGAGAGCTTCTCCTGCAGCGCGGTGTCTTCCTTGCGAAGGCCCACGCCATAGTCCTCGGTGCCGAAGTCCTCTTCCAGCACCACGTAGGCGAAGGGTTTCTTCGCCACATAGTAGCGACCCACCACTTCGTCCAGCACGGCGGCGTCCAGCCGGCCAGCGTCCAGATCCAACAGCACTGTCACGTTGTCGCCGTATTTCTTCAGCTGTTTCAGGGACTTGGAGACCTTGGCATCCGCCTCGATGGCATCGACGGCACTGCTGCCATCCTGTGCGCCCACGATCCTTCCGGTCAGCCCGGTCTTGTTGCCGATGGGTGAACCGCGTTTCACGATGATGATCTGGTGGTTCTGCATGTACGGCGGCGTGAACGCGATGTTCTGCTTGCGCTTCTCGGTGATCGTCAGACCGTTCCAGAGCGCGTCGACCCGCTTGCCGATCAGCTCGGCTTCCTTGGCGTTCCAGTCGATCGGCTTGAACTCGACCTGGACACCCATGCGCCTTGCAGCCTCGCGGGCCATGTCGATGTCGAAGCCCACCAGCTCGTTCTTCTCGTTGCGAAAGCCCATCGGTGGGAAGTTGTCATCCAGCCCGATGACCACCTTGGAAGGTGCACCGCCGGTTGAAGACTGATTGGCCGACTGGGTGCAGGCAGACAGGGCCACCGCAGCGGACAATGCCAGCAGGAGACGACGACGGGACGTGGTTTTCATGATGGAAGCCTGTGCGTGTTGGAAAACGGTGGCTCAACGGGCGCCGTGCATGGGTCGCATGGATCGGACGCTTCGTGTCTGCAATACCGTGATGTTAAACGATGCGGTTGCTTATCAACGACTACGCATAATGGTTATTATGTCAAATTAGAGATTTCACCAGGACTTCATGGGCATGATGAGCGGCCTGCTCCCTGTTTCGTCTGGCGAGGCCATCGGGGGCTTTCCGGGTGTCCGAAAGGCGCGACATCGGTGTTGAGCATCTTGCAGCCTCTTCGTGTACCGTACGGGCCACGCGGAATTTCAGAATTCCGACTTTTTCAGGAGAACCCAAGATGACATTCCCGATCCAGCGGATGACCCTGGCCGTGCTGGCCACGCTGTCGATCTCTGCCTGTGCCCATGAGCACGGCGCCCATGACCACGAGCACGGTGCTGCTGCCGATGGCGCGCAGCGCGCCACCGAGGCCGTGGCCCAGCTGCAGCCCACCGTGGGTTCGCAGACCCAGGGCACGATCCGTTTCGTGCATGAGGGTGACCAGATCCGCATCCAGGGCGAAGTGGCTGGCCTGGAGCCCAACAGCGACCATGGCTTCCACGTGCATGAGAAAGGCGATTGCAGCGCGCCGGATGCCACCAGCGCTGGCGGCCATTTCCATCTGCCGGGCCAGAAGCACGGCGATCCGGCACGGAATGATGATCACCATCATGCCGGCGATCTGGGCAACATCCATGCCGGTGCCGATGGCGTGGCCAAGGTGGACCTGGTGCTGCCGCAGACGCAGCTGACGCTGGGCGACGGCCCGCAGAACATCCTGGGCCGGGGCCTGATCGTCCACAAGGGCAAGGACGACCTGCACAGCCAGCCGACCGGTGATGCCGGTGGCCGGGCTGCCTGCGCCGTGATCAAGGCCGTGCGCTGAACACGGACCACTGAAAACGGATCCGGCTGCCGCGCGGGTTCCTGCGTGGCAACCGGGATCCGGATGAACGCTGCGGGTAGGCGCGACTGTCAGGCTGCCTGCAGCGCGTCGATGGCAGCCGCCACCGGTGCCGTCTTGCGCACGACGCGCACCTGCTTGCCGGCCATCAGCTCGTGCAGCTCGCGGCGATTGACGGTCCAGTGCTCGCGCGGGTAGCGCGAGAAGATGAAGACCGTAGCCGAGGGACTGACCCAGCCCAGCTTGTAGCGTCGGGTCTCGCCTTCGTGGTCGCGCTCGATCTCGTCGCCGTTCTTCAGGCCGGCACGGGTGATCTCGTCCCAGGCCGGATCGTAGTCGTCGGTATTGGCGGCGTTCTTTCCAGCCGTCTGCTGTGATGGAAGCGGCTGTTTGGCCGAATTCTTGGCCAGAGCGGCGAGGGCGGACATGCCCTGCCCGTTCGTGGCCGGTGCGCCCTGACCTGCCGGCATGCCCTGCCCGGCTGCGCCTGCCGTTCTGGCGGCCGGTGCAGCGGTGTTCGGGCAGGCAACGGGCGTCACAGGACGGTTCTTGCTCTGCTGGATGACCTGGCCGTGGCAGGCCATCAGGGTCTTCAGGAATGCCTCGCGCTCGGCGCCCGGCATGGCGATGAAGGCCATGCCACGCGACAGGTCGGCAATCATCTGGGGCAGCGTGCGGGCCAGTTCGCTGATCTCGGTGGCCTTCTTGGGCTGCACGCTCCACAGCAGCGTCTCCAGCACGCGCTGGGCGCGGGCCTCGTCGAACGGCAGCTCGCCCGTGCCGTCGCGCAGCCGCACGATCACCTCGGTCCACGAATGCTCGGCAAAGTGCTGGATGCATTCCGGGATCTGGCCGCTCGTGAGCCGTGCACGCATGCTGTTGCGGATCTCCTGGCGCAGCTGGTCGATGCGCTCTGCCCGGCTGGCGGCTTCGGCAATCTTCTCCAGTCGGGCGTCGCGGCGTGCCGTCTCGTCGGCAATGATGCGCTCGGCACGGTCCAGCGCCTCGCCGATCACGACCAGTTCGCGCTCGAAATTGTTCAGCACCCAGGTCACCAGGTCCTCGATGTCCTCGACGAGCGGCGAGCCGGGTTCGGTTTCGAAGTCCGGATCGGAGCCCATCTGGGCCAGCCGGTCGACGAAGCGGCGCATCGGGTGGTCGGGGCGCGCAAAGAAGCTGGCATCCAGCAGTGCAGCCTTGAACGCCGCTACCTGCAGCCGTAGC
>CAUVLK010000384.1:0-2870 GCA_963552635.1 uncultured Lautropia sp.
CGGCTGCGATGCAGCCGTGGCCAAGGAAGCCGAGAAGATCTTCCGCAAGCAGGGTCTGTCCTTCGAGCTGGGCGTGAAGATCGGCGACGTGAAGGTTGCCGCCGGCAAGAACGGCAAGGGTGGCAGCGTCACCGTGCATTATGAAGATGCCAACGGCAAGGCCCACAGCATCGACTCCGACCGCCTGATCGTCTCGATCGGCCGGGTGCCCAACACCGAAGGGCTCACGCTCGACGCCGTGGGTCTGGCCACCGACGAGCGCGGCTTCATCCCCGTCGATGACGAGTGCCGCACCAGCGTGCCCAACATCTACGCCATCGGTGACGTGGTGCGCGGTCCCATGCTGGCGCACAAGGGCGAGGAAGAGGGCGTGGCCGTGGCCGAGCGCATCGTCGGCCAGAAGCCGCACATCGACTACAACTGCATCCCCTACGTCATCTACACCTCACCCGAGATCGCCTGGGTGGGCAAGAACGAGGCGCAGCTCAAGGCCGAGGGACGCGCCTACCGCGTCGGCCAGTTCCCGTTCATGGCCAATGGCCGGGCACTGGGCATGATGGCGGCCGACGGCTTCGTCAAGATCCTGGCTGACGAGAAGACCGACGAGGTCCTGGGCGTGCACATCATCGGCGCCGGTGCTTCCGACCTGATCGCCGAAGCCGTGGTCGCCATGGAGTTCAAGGCCTCGTCAGAGGATATCGCCCGCATCTGCCACCCGCACCCGTCGATGTCCGAGGCGGTGCGCGAGGCAGCGCTCGCGGTCGAGAAACGCGCACTCAACATGTAAGTGCCACCGGCTCGTCATACCATGCCCAACGTCATCGATCGCTACGAAACCCGGCTGGCCGAGCGCGGCTACACCGCCGACTCGGCCCAGCGGGCCGCCATCGAACGACTGCAGAAGCTGGCCGACGAGCTTGCCGATTTCGACAACCGCCCCGGCGGCCTGTTGAAGCGGCTGATGTCGCGCGGCAAGGTACCGCCGCGCGGCGTCTGGATGTATGGCGGCGTGGGACGCGGCAAGAGCTTCCTGATGGACTGCTTCTTCGAGGCCCTGCCCACGCCCCGCAAGACCCGCCTGCATTTCCACGAATTCATGCGGGCCGTGCACCAGGAGCTGCGCACCCTCAAGGCCATGGCCAACCCGCTCGACGAGGTGGCCCGCCGCGCTGCCGAGCGCTACGTCATCATCTGCTTCGACGAGTTCCACATCTCGGACATCGCCGACGCAATGATCCTGGAGCGCCTGCTGCACGCGTTCTTCCAGCATCGCCTGGTCTTCGTCATGACCAGCAACTACGTGCCCGATGCCCTGTATCCCGACGGCCTGCACCGCGACGCCATCCTGCCGGCCATCGCACTGCTGAACCGGAACCTGGACGTGCTGTCGGTCGATGTCGGCACCGACTACCGGCAGCTCACCATCAAGGGCGTGCCGGCCTACCTGTCGCCACTGAACGACGCCAACCGCGCCGCCATGGAAGCGGCCTTTGCGCGCCTTTCCGACGGTAGCGAGGTCTCGCCCGAGCTGGTCGTCGAGAACCGGCCGCTTCGTGCCGTGCGCTGCGCCGACGAGGTGGTCTGGTTCGACTTCGACACCCTGTGCCGTACCGCCCGTTCGCAGAACGACTATCTGGACATCGCCTCGCGCTTCGACACCGTCATGCTGTCGGACGTGCCGCAGATGGATTCGCGCATGGCCTCCGAGGCCCGGCGCTTCACCTGGCTCATCGACGTGCTCTACGACCAGAAGGTCAATCTGGTCATCTCGGCCGAAGTGCCGCCCGACCAGCTCTACACGTCCGGCGCCATGGCCCACGAGTTCGTGCGCACCGCCAGCCGCCTGCACGAGATGCAGTCCGACACCTACCGCAGCGAGGCGCGCCGCGCCCAGGCGGACCGGCTGGGCTGAAGGCACGGTCTCTTCCCGCCACAGTGGCTGTGCCCGGTCTGTCCTTTCCCGGGCCCATCCCTTTATCATCGGGGCCGTCCCATTGCCATCCAGGCATCGTCTTGCCCGATACGCCTGCACCCACCTTGTCCAGCCCATCCACCGCCGAGGAAGCCGACACCGACGACGCCCTGCTGGAGGCCACCCGCACCGCCTTCGGGTCCCGGGGGGCGCTGGCACGGCAGGATTCCGGCTACCGGCAGCGTCCCGGCCAGCAGGAAATGGCCGAGGCCATTGCCGATGCCATCGACGCCCAGGCCGTGCTGATGGTCGATGCCGGCACCGGCATCGGCAAGACCTTTGCGTACCTGGTGCCCGCGCTGCTCTCGGGCAAGCGCGTGCTGCTGTCCACCGCCACCCGGCAGCTGCAGGACCAACTCCATCAGCGTGACGTGCCACGCATCCGGCAGGCCCTGGGCAGCGATGCCGCCGTGGCGGTGCTCAAGGGCCGCGCCAACTATGTCTGCCCCGTGCACCTGTCGCGTGCACTGCGTGACGGGCGCTTCCGCGACCCTCAGATCCCGGCGCGGCTGCGGATCATCGAGCGCTTTGCCGCCCTCAGCGAGACCGGCGACCGCGCCGGCTGTACCCAGCTCTCCGAAGAAGACCCCGCCTGGCAGTTTGCCACCTCCACCCGCGACAATTGCCTGGGACAGGACTGCCCGGAGCTGCGCCACTGTCCGCTGATGAAGGCCCGTCAGCAGGCCCAGAAGGCCGACGTGCTGATCGTCAACCACCACCTGTTCTGCGCTGACCTGTCACTCAAGGACGACGCCATCGGCGACTTTCTGCCCAAGGCCGACATCCTCATCTTCGATGAGGCCCACCAGCTGCCCGACATCGCCACCGAGTTCTTCGGCAACACCGTCTCCACCCGCCAGCTGCTGGACCTGGGCCGTGAGAGCCTGCGAACCGGCAA
>CAUVLK010000385.1:0-2832 GCA_963552635.1 uncultured Lautropia sp.
GGGGAAGGGAGTGAGTGGGACGACGAGCCCCCCGGCTGGCAGCAGATCAGACAGATCACTGAGCGCTCGACGCCCGATGGGCATCGGCTCGTGTTTGGTATCGATCGTCATGCCATGTCGGCTCGGCCTGATGGCTCGGACCCGTTGGCCCGGGGGTTGACCGCGCTGCTGCTGCTGACGTTGCTGGCCTGGTGGTACGTGCGCCGCACGCTCAGGCCGCTGGATGCCATCAGCGCCGGTGCCCGTCGCTTCGGCCAGGGCCACTTCGACAATCCCATTCCGGCTGTCTGGACCCGGCGACACGGGGAGCTGGGCGAGCTGGCCATGACGCTCAACACCATGGGCGAGGACATCCGGCAGATGCTGGATGCCAAGCGCAGTCTGCTGCTGGCCATCAGCCACGAGATGCGCAGCCCACTGACCCGCGCACGCCTGCACACCGAACTGCTGCCCGAGGACGACCCTGAGGTGCGCCCGCAGCGTGAGGCTCTGTTGCGTGACTTGCGGGAGATGTCTGCCCTGGTGGAGGATCTGCTGGAAAGCGAGCGCCTGTCCGATCGCCATGTGGCGCTGCAGCGGGAAAGTCTGGACCTGGCCGTCGTGGCCCGCGGCGTCATCACTGAGCTGCAGACGCGCCACCCTGGCGTACAGGTCGCGCTGCAGGTGCCACCGGAGCTGCCGCCGCAGTGGCTGGATGCTACCCGTCTACGCCTGCTGTTGCGCAATCTGCTGGAAAATGCCGTGCGCCATGCAGGTAACGGGCGTGATCCCGACAGGAAGGGCGCGCATGGAGGCACCATGCCGGGTGAAGACGGAAGCGCTACAGCCCATACGGCAGCCAGCCCCGGCCATGCGGTGGCACCCGACACGGATGTCATTGCCATGGTGTGGATCGACGGGATTCCCTCGGGCGGCTGTGTCATCGAGGTTCGGGATTGGGGGCCGGGTGTGCCCGAGGAACAGCTCTCGAAGCTGGCCGAACCCTTCCATCGTCCCGATGCGGCGCGTTCCCGCCATGCCGGCGGTGTGGGGCTGGGGCTTTATCTGTGCCGCCTGGTGGCGCAGGCCCACGGCGGCCGGCTTGCCCTGGAGAATGCGCATCCCGGGTTGCGGGTACGCGCCTGGCTGCCCTCCGACATGCAGGCTTCACAATGAAGGGCGGTGTACCGGGGCTGCCGGGCAGGTTCCCGGCATGTGCTGGAAAGACATCCGACACGAGCGGGTGCAACGCCCGCGCAACGGCCTGAATGGCTTCGGGGCGGCTTGCCATGCGGGTTTTCGGCGGCATTCGGCTACAATCGGGCCATGACTTTGTCAACTGCCCCCGCGCCCGAAGGCGCCCCGGAGCCGGCCACCGTCACCTTCAGTGATTTCGGCCTGCATCCCGACGTGCTCAAGGCCGTCACTGCCGCCGGCTACACCAAGCCTACCCCCATCCAGGCCAAGGCCATTCCAGTGGTCATGGCGGGCCATGACGTGATGGCCGCTGCCCAGACCGGTACCGGAAAGACGGCCGGCTTTGCGCTGCCCATCATCAATGCGCTCATGCCGCTGGCCAGCCATAGCGCCTCGCCGGCGCGGCACCCGGTCCGTGCGCTCATCATCGCGCCCACGCGAGAGCTGGCGGACCAGATCCACGACAACGTCAAGACCTACATCCAGTTCACGCCGCTGCGTTCGGCTGCCGTCTTCGGTGGCGTCGACATGCAGCCGCAGACCAATGCGCTGCGTGCCGGCGTCGAGATCCTCATCGCCACCCCCGGGCGGCTGCTGGACCACGTCCAGCAGAAATCGGTGAACCTTTCACAGGTTCAGCTGCTGGTGCTGGACGAGGCCGACCGAATGCTGGACATGGGATTCCTGCCCGATATCCAGCGCATCATCAATCTGCTCAATCCGCGCCGGCAGAACCTGATGTTCTCGGCCACCTTCTCGGACGAGATCCGCAAGCTGGCCAAGCGCTTCCTGAACGAGCCGAAGCTCATCGAGGTGGCCCGGCCCAACACGCTGGCCGAGAACGTCGAGCAGACCGTCTACCGCGTGCTATCCGAAGATCTCAAACGTGATGCGGTGGGTGCGCTCATCCGTGAGCGCGGCATCGAGCAGGTCATCGTCTTTTCCAACACCAAGATCGGCGCTGGCCGCCTGGCCCGACATCTGCAGAAGGAAGGCTTCCTGGCCGAGGCCATCCACGGCGACAAGTCCCAGCAGGAGCGCCTGAAGACGCTGGACGGCTTCAAGGCCGGCGAGATCAAGGTGCTGGTGGCCACCGACGTGGCGGCCCGTGGCCTGGACATTGCCGAGCTGCCGGCCGTCATCAACTACGACCTGCCGCATTCGCCCGAGGACTACGTGCACCGCATCGGCCGTACCGGCCGTGCCGGCGCTTCCGGCATGGCGCTGTCGCTGATGGTCGACCACGACCAGAAGGCGCTGGCCGAGATCGAGAAGCTCACCAAGCGCAAGCTGGACGTGCAGGAACTGCAGCTGCCGGCTTCTGCGCGCGGCCGTGGTGAGCGTCGCAGTCGGGATGACCGTCGCGGTCACCGTGACAGTGGCGAGGTGACGGCACGCAGCGAGGATTCGCGTGGCATTGGCGCGCCGTCGCGCTCCGGTCGTGATCGTGGCAGCCGCCGCGAGGGCAACCTGCGCGGCCATGGGCCCAGTGCCGAACGCGCTGCCCGCTATCCTGCGCCGCAGCCCGTGGTCGACGATCCGCTCTTTCATGCGCCCTATGTGCCCAGCGAGCCGGCGGCAGCGGATGCTCCCGAGCGGGCATCGGCTGCAGGCGGCGTCAGCACCGACACACCGGCCGTCATCCAGGGGGGCGCA
>CAUVLK010000386.1:0-2810 GCA_963552635.1 uncultured Lautropia sp.
AGGTGAACGGGCAGGTGATGACTTCGTCACCGGGGCCGATGCCCAGAGCCATCATGGCCACCTGCAGCGCCGTGGTGCCGTCGCTGATGCCGATGGCATGGCGCACGCCCACGTATTCGGCCAGGCGCTTCTCAAGCTCGGCCACTTCCGGCCCCATGATGTACTGGCCATGGTTGAGCACGGCCTGCATCCGCTCGTCAATGGCGGGTTTCAGGCGGCGGTACTGTTGCTTGAGGTCGATGAAATCGATGTGTTGCAGGGGGGCGAGCATGATGGCTTCTTCTTGCGGCTTGGACTGGCGCCTTGCTGGCGCCCAAGGGCGGTGCCGGGCTTGCGGCGGGGCACCGTCGTGACGGGGTTGGAAATCAGGCCTCGGGCTGAGTGGGCTCGCAGGCGTGTGGTGTGATGTTATAGCCGGTGTGGCATTCGGGGCAGTGAACGATGGCACTGTCCTGGCCATGCGACAGGTTGGGCAGCTTGACGCCGCACTGGCAGACCCAGCCGGTGCGGCGGGCGGGCACGCCGACCATCAGGGCGTGGTCGGGCACGTTGCGCGAGACCACGGCGCCGGCGCCGATGAAGGCGTAGCGGCCGATGGTGGTGCCACAGACCACGGTGGCGTTGGCGCCGATGCTGGCGCCCTTGCGCACCAGGGTGTTGCGGTATTCGTGCTTGCGCGAGACATGGGCGCGCGGGTTGAGCACGTTGGTGAAGACCATGCTGGGGCCGCAGAACACGTCATCTTCCAGGGTGACGTTGTCGTAGATGGAGACGTTGTTCTGTACCCGGACGTTGTTGCCCAGGACGACGCGGTTGCCCACGTAGACGTTCTGGCCCAGCGAGCAGCGTTCGCCCAGGACGGCGCCGCTGCTGACGTGAGTCCAGTGCCAGACCTTCGTGCCTTCACCGATCTGTGCGCCTTCGTCAACAATGGCGCTGGGGTGAATGGTGGTGGGAGCGGTTTGGGTCTTTTCCATGTTCTTGGCCTGTTGTCGGTGATGGGGGCCTTCGTTACATCTACGGAGAATGATAGCGGTGGCCGCCATTCACCGGAAGGCAGGAATGAGCACAGGTGAGGAATTGGACACTGAGTCGGCACATTGGCGTATCTCTTGTGTCTTAACATGACGAAAAGCTTCAGGCCTTTGTGAATGTAGGTATTTGGCCGTGGGGTATCCGGGACGCTGATAAAATCCCCGACGCCGCTGGCACATACCTTAACCTGATTCATTTGGCGATACAGTCTTGAAGCGTGCTCTTCTCATTGGTGCAATGGCCGAATCCCTGATCGAGTTTCGCGCCGATCTCATCCGGGACCTGGTGGCCAGGGGCTACAAGGTGACGGGCGCTGCCGCCGCGCCGCTCACGCCTGAAGTGCTGGACCAGATCCATGCGCTGGGGGCCGATTTCGTGCCGCTGCCGCTGCACCGTACGGGCATCAATCCGCTGCGTGACATGGTCACGATGCTGGCCATCCGCAAGCTGCTGCGGCGGGTCCGCCCCAACGTGCTGATCTGCTACACCATCAAGCCGGTGGTCTATGGCGGGCTGGCCGTGCGCACGGCAGGGGTCCGGAATCTGCGCTTCGTGCCGATGATCACCGGGCTGGGTTTTGCCTTCCATGGGGGCAGCGCCAAGCGCAATGCGCTGAAGGGGCTGGCTTCGCAGCTTTATCGCCAGGCCATGGTGCCGGTGCACAATGCCATTTTCCAGAATCCGGACGATCGGGCGCTCTTCGTGAAAAAGGGCCTTGTGCCCATGAAGAAGACCCGCATTGTCAACGGCTCGGGCGTGAACCTGACGCAGTTTGCGCGGGTGCCGCTGCCGCCGGGGCCGGACGTGACTTTCCTGCTGGCCGCCCGGCTGCTGAAGGCCAAGGGCATCCGCGAGTACGTGGAGGCGGCCACCCAGGTGAAGCAGAAGTACCCGAATGCGCACTTCATCATCATCGGCTACAAGGATTCGTCGCCTGATGCCATCCCCGAGTCGATGATCGAGAGCTGGGCCACGTCGGACGTGATCAGCTACGAGGGCGGGGTGAAGGATGTACGCCCCTTCGTGGCGCGAGCCAGTGTCTGCGTGCTGCCGTCGTATTCCGAGGGCCTGCCGCGTACCGTGCTGGAGGCCCTGGCCATGGGCCGGCCCGTCATCACCACCGATGTGCCGGGCTGCCGCGAGACGGTGACGCAGGATGTGAACGGCTGCCTGATTCCGGCGCGCAATGTGCCGGCCCTGGTGGCTGCCATGGAACGTTATCTGACCGAGCCGGAGCTGATGGAACGCCACGGCGAAGCCAGCTACCAGCTGGCACTTGAAAAATTTGACGTCAGAAAGGTAAACGTCGATATTCTTGCCGCTATAGAGTAACCCCGGTCACGTTCTCTGATTTTATCTGGCGCCCTTCCCGTTCTGGTGGTTGAATCGGGGGTTTGCCATTTTCCCTCAGTGAGGAACAGCCAGATGGCTGCTCAGAATAACGCCAGATCGGCATGGCTGCCGATCTGTTTCCGTTGGTCCTTCGTCATATTGCTGTTCCTGACGATGGTCGTGCCCAACTCCATCAAGCCGGTGTCGGTGAGCTTTCTGGCGCTTACCGCCGCGCTGGGGTGGCCGCTGACCAACTTCTCGCCCGCCTTCATGCGGGTGGTCTGGATGCACGCGGCCTCGTCGGCCGTCACGCTGCTGTATCTGGTGGTGGGGCTGGTCAACGGCGCCAGCAACGAGGCGCTGCTGCAGACGCTCTTCATCAATATTGAGTCACCCGAGCTCTGGATTCTGCTGGCCGGCGGAGTGCTGCCCACCTACGAGAC
>CAUVLK010000387.1:0-2799 GCA_963552635.1 uncultured Lautropia sp.
GGTAAAGTGCTTTGTCTAGGAGCTCAGGGTGGTTTGTCGCGGCTATGATTAGACTTTGCGAGTCATCTTGCTCTACGAGCAGAAGGAATGAGTTAAGAACACGTCTTATCTCTCCTACGTCGTTTGGGGATCCGCGTTGGGTGCCGATGGCATCGAACTCATCGAATAAGTAAATTGCTCTATTTTTTTTGATGTAATCGAAGATGAGTCGGAGTTTTGCTGCGGTTTCCCCCATGAATCTAGTGATTAGACTGTCGAGAACAATGGTGTATAACGGAAGGGTCAGCTCTGTTGCCAGTACGGAGGCTGACATGGTTTTCCCCGTTCCAGGAGCCCCCGTAAATAGAAGCTTCCTCCTTGGATGCAGCCCAAACCGTGCAAGTCGATCTGCCTGTCTTTGTTCGAGTATTACGCGATGTAAGCGATCTAGGATTTCGGAATCCAGAACCAATTCGCTTATCCGTACCGTGTGTTGTGTAAGTTCAAGTAGTCCGCCCAGGTCCGTAGCAGAGTGCGTGGTAATTGGTGTTGATTTTATGAGCTGGCGATTATCTATTGAATCTCGTTTGGGAAGTTTTTCAATGATATTTTTAATATCATTTGCCAGTTTTCCGTGGCCTTGGCGAGCCTCTCGGGCAGCAACCTGTATGGCTGTCGCGTAGAATCGCTGATCGTCACGATCAATATGACTTCTCAGTAGTGCTTTGATTTGCTCAGCGGTAGCCATATTCTCAATGAAATAGCGTGATTTTTGTGGTGTTCTTGGGTATTGGGTTGAGCATTCTTTGTTTTTCAAGACAGCGGGGCACTCTGTGAGGTCTGCTGTCTTCACGATAACACTGGATTGATCAAGAGATCCAACTTCGTCATGTGGGCGGGTTGGATAGGTTGGCTTCAGTTCGCCTTGGCGCTGGCGTGCCGCGATGCCTCTTCGGCCTGCATGTCTGCATGGTACGACGAGCGCACCATGGCGCCCACGGCGGCGTGCTGGAAGCCCATCTCGTAGGCCTTCTCCTCGAACATCTTGAAAGTCTCGGGCGTGACGTAGCGCTCCACCGGCAGGTGGTGCCGGGTGGGGGCCAGGTACTGGCCGATGGTGAGACGGTCGATGTCATGCGCGCGCATGTCGCGCATCACCTGCAGGATCTCCTCATCGGTCTCGCCCAGGCCCACCATCAGGCCGGACTTGCTGGGCACATCGGGCTTGCGGGCCTTGAAGTCCTTCAGGAGCTTCAGCGAGTGCTCGTAGTTGGCGCCCGGACGGGCCTGCTTGTACAGGCGCGGCACCGTTTCCAGGTTGTGGTTCATCACGTCCGGGGGCGTGGCTTCCAGGATGTCCAGCGCCTTGTCCAGACGGCCGCGGAAATCGGGCACCAGCACCTCGATCTGGGTGCTGGGCGAGTGCTCGCGGATCATCCGGATGCAGTCGGCGTAGTGGCCGGCCCCGCCATCGCGCAGGTCGTCGCGGTCGACGGAGGTGATGACCACGTACTTGAGGCGCAGCGCCTTCACGCTCATGGCCAGGTTGTAGGGCTCTTCGGTGTCCAGCGGGTCGGGGCGGCCATGGCCCACGTCACAGAACGGACAGCGACGGGTGCACTTGTCGCCCATGATCATGAACGACGCCGTGCCCTTGCCGAAGCATTCGCCGATGTTCGGGCAGGAGGCCTCCTCGCAGACCGTGTGCAGCTTGTGGTCGCGCAGGATCTCCTTCATCTCGTAGAAGCGGCTGCCCAGCTTGGGGGCCGGCTTGCGGATCCAGTCCGGCTTGCGCAGCATGTCCTTGATCGGAATGATCTTGATGGGAATGCGCGAGGTCTTGGCTTCGCCCTTCTGTTTCTGGCGTGGGTCGATGGCCGGGGCAGCCGCGCCCTGGTTGGCCGCGGCGCGGGCGGTGATGCCGGAGGCTGAGGCCGTCGTGCCTTGGGGGGCGCCATCCCGGGTCGTGACGGGAGGCTGCGACGCGGTGTCGGTCTGCGAGGGCGTGGCCGGGACGGGACGGGCGGTCAGTGAGCTGTCGACGAGATCCATGGGCGAATTATCCTTCAATGGCGGCGGCCAGTGCCTTGCCCAGGGCAAGCGCCAGCGCATCGAGATCGAGGTCCTGGGAAAGGGCGGCCTGCCGATGGATATCGGTCATCTGCAGGTTGCGGAATCCGCAGGGGTTGATTCTATGGAAAGGTGAAAGGTCCATCTGCCCGTTCAGCGCCAGCCCGTGATAGGAAAAGCCGTGGCTGGTCTTCAGGCCGATGGAGGCGATCTTGGCCACGCCAGCGGCCGGCCGGGCATGGCGCGCGTGGACGTGGTGCGGTCCGGACACGGGGGGCGTGACGGTACCGGCGGGCCATTGTGCCGCGCCATCGGCTGGCTGTACAGGGCCGTTCTGTCCGGGCAGGACGTAGATGCCGGGGGCCCCTTCCTGCCGGAAGGCGGTGATGCCGTACTGGCCCAGGCAATCGATCAGGGCATCCTCGATGCGTTCGACCAGGGTGCGGATGCCCAGTCGGCGGGCCCGCAGGTCCAGCATCAGGTAGGCCATGATCTGGCCGGGGCCGTGATAGGTGATCTGACCGCCCCGCTCCGTGGGCACCACCGGGATGTCGCCGGCATTGAGCAGGTGTTCGGGCTGGCTGTTCATGCCCAGCGTGAAGACGGGCGGATGCTGCATCAGCCAGATCTCGTCGCCGGCCGTGGCGGCCTCGGCCACGTCTGGCCAGTCGCGCAGCAGGAGCGTCTCTCCGGTGCCGGGCACGAAGGCTGGTGCGGCAGCAGGCGGGGCCCCGCCCGCCAGGGCCGCCT
>CAUVLK010000388.1:0-2792 GCA_963552635.1 uncultured Lautropia sp.
CCCAGCAGGGAACGGGTGGACTGCGCGTCGCGGCCCCACAGGATCGCCACCAGCGGGCCGCCGCGCTCCGCGAGGGCGGTGATGGCGGCGGTGGTGACGGCCTCCCAGCCCTTGCCGCGGTGCGATCCCGCCCTGCCGCGCCATGGGCGAAAACAACCCCATCCTATCCATCCACGACGTGGGCGCGGGCGGCCTGTCCAACGCCTTCCCCGAACTGGCCCATGACGCCGACAAGGGCGCGGACTTCGACCTGAGCCGCATCCCCGTGGCCGAAAGCGGCATGTCGCCGGCCGAGATCTGGTGCAACGAATCGCAGGAACGCTACGTGCTGGGCATCGCGCCCGAGCGGCTGCCCGAGCTGGAAGCCCTGTGCGCCCGCGAGCGCTGCCCGATGGCCGTGGTCGGCACCGTCACCGATGCCGAGCACCTGAAGCTGGCTGCCCCGGGCGAGCCGCCTGCCGTCGACATCGACATGAGCGTGCTGTTCGGCAAATCGCCCAAGCTGCGCCGCGAGGGCACCACGCCCGCCCGCACCGAACTGCCGGGCATGGACCTGAGCGAGCTGAACCTGGACACGCTGGCCACGCAGATCCTGCAGCTGCCGGCCGTGGCCAGCAAGAGCTTCCTCATCACCATCGCCGACCGCACCGTGGGCGGCCTGTCGGTGCGCGACCCGATGGTGGGCCCGTGGCAGGTGCCCGTGGCCGACTGCGCCGTGGGCCTGCTGGACTACCGCAACCACCACGGCGACGCGCTCTCCATGGGCGAGCGCTCGCCCGTGGCCGTGCAGGACTCGGCTGCGGCCTCACGCCTGGCCATCGCCGAATCCCTGACCAACCTGCTGTCGGCCGTGCCGGACGACCTGGGCCAGACCAAGCTGTCGGCCAACTGGATGGCCGATGCCGGCAGCGCCGGGCAGGACGCGGCCCTCTACGCCGCCGTGGAAGCGGCCAGCCGGCTGTGCATCGAGCTGGGCATCAGCATCCCGGTGGGCAAGGATTCGCTTTCCATGCGCGCCCGCTGGCAGGGTGACGACGGACAGCGCGTGGAAGTCGGCTCGCCGGTGTCGCTGATCGTCACCGCCCACGCCCCGGTCAGCGACGTGCGCCGCGCGCTCACACCCGAGATCAGCCCCGAGATGCAGACCAGCTTCATCCTGGTGGATCTGGGCGCCGGCAAGCAGCGCCTGGGCGGCTCGGCCCTGGCCCAGATCACCGGCCGGGACGGCGACCCGGTTCCCGATCTGGACGATCCCCAACTGCTCGTCCGGCTCTGGCAGGCCGTGCGCGAGGCCCAGGCCGAAGGGCTGCTGCTGGCCTACCATGACCGTTCCGATGGCGGACTCTTTGCCACCGCCTGCGAGATGGCGTTTGCCGGCCACTGCGGCGTGTCGCTGCAGCTGGACATGCTCACCATCGACCCCTTCACAGCCGATGCAGGCGACTACAAGATCCGCACCGAACAGGTGACGGAGCTTCGCCAGACACGCGTGCTGCGCGCACTCTTCAACGAGGAGCCGGGTGTCGTGCTGCAGACCACCCGCGCCAACCGCGACCGCCTGCTGGGCCTGCTGCGTGCCCACGGCCTGTCGGTGCATTCACACGTCATCGGCACGCCCAACGACCAGGACACCATCGAGGTCCACAACGACGGCAAGTGCCTGTTCAGCCTGCCGCGCACCACGCTGCAGCAGGCCTGGGCCGAGACCAGCCACCGCATCGCCAGCCTGCGCGACGACCCGGCCTGCACGGCCGAGGCCTTTGCCCTGGAAGGTGCCGCCCAGGATGAGCCGCCCCACCTGTCGGTGCGCCTGTCCGCCACCTCCATCCAGGCCTGGCGCGACATGCCGTCCGCACCAGCCGTCGTCGGCCAGCGCCCCCGCGTCGCCATCCTGCGCGAGCAGGGCGTCAACAGCCAGCGTGAAATGGCGGCCGCCTTCGACCTGGCCGGCTTCGAGGCCTACGACGTGCACATGAGCGACCTGATCGCCGGTCGCCACGACCTGGCGCAGTTCCAGGCACTGGTGGCCTGCGGCGGCTTCTCGTATGGCGACGTGCTGGGCGCCGGCGCCGGCTGGGCGCGCACCATCCTGTTCAACCCGCAGCTCTCCGACGCCTTCGGCGCCTTCTTTGCACGGCCCGACACGCTCACCCTGGGCGTCTGCAACGGCTGCCAGATGCTCTCGCACCTGAAGGGCCTGATCCCCGGCGCCGAGGGCTGGCCGCGCTTCGTGCGCAACCGCTCCGAGCAGTACGAAGGACGCTTTGCCAGCGTGGAGATCCTGTCCTCGCCGTCGCTGTGGCTGAGCGGCATGGCCGGCGACCGGCTGCCCATCGTCGTCTCGCACGGCGAAGGGCGGGCGGACTTCTCCGACGTGAAGGCACAGGGCACCGACGGCACGCTGTCGGCCGAGGCACTGACTGCCCGCATCGCTGCCGCCAACCCGGCGCTGCAGTACATCGATGGCCGCGGCAACGCCACCGAGACCTATCCGCTCAACCCCAACGGCTCGCCGCGGGGCGTGACCGGATTTGCCAGCGCCGACGGCCGCGCCACCATCATGATGCCGCACCCCGAGCGCGTCTTCCGCCTGGCCCAGTGGTCCTGGAAACCGCGTGCGCTGCAGGAATCCGGTCTGGACCACTCGCCCTGGATGCGCCTCTGGCACAACGCGCGCCGGCAGTTCCAGTAAGGCCATGAGGCTGCGAGCCAGGGCCGCCACGCTGCTGCTGACGTTGCCGGGCCTCTGGCCGGCAGCGTCGGGCCCCCGCGCCCCCCCCCCAGCCCCCCGC
>CAUVLK010000389.1:0-2770 GCA_963552635.1 uncultured Lautropia sp.
TTTTTTTTTCCCCCCCATGTCCCCATCGCCGAGGGGCTTTTGTGCCTGTAGTTCAGCGGTGTCCTCATCGTTTCTCGGGACTTGGCGGCGCATCGACTGCGTGGAATCGCAGCGATGCGCCGCTTTTCTTTTGGGGCTGCGCCCAGAGGCTTTCAAGCGTCGGCCGTTGTCCGCAGCTCCTGGCGGGCCTGGCGGATGATGGTGCTGGCTCCCTTGAGTGCCAGGCCGGACAGGGCCAGTGCGACCAGCAGGTCCGGCAGGTTGCTGCTGCTCAGGTACACACCGCCGGCCGCGGCGATCACCAGCAGGTTGCCGATGGCGTCGTTGCGCGAGCAGATCCAGACGCCGCGCATGTTGCTGTCGCCTTCGCGGAAGGTGTAGAGCAGGGCGGCAGCCGTGACATTGGCCAGCAGGGCCAGCACCCCCACGATGCTCATCTCGTGATAGTTGGGCAGAGTGCCTGTCCAGAACTGATAGAGGGTGGTGATCAGCACCCAGGTGCCGAAGGCGGCCATGGTCGCGCCTTTCAGCAGCGAGGCGCGGGCGCGGTGGTGCAGGGCCATGGACAGCACCAGCAGGCTGATCAGGTAGTTGCCTGCGTCACCCAGGAAGTCCAGTGAATCCGACATGAGCGAGACCGAGCCCGAGCGTGCGCTCATCACGATCTCGATGATGAACATGCCGAAGTTGATGGCCAGCGCGGCCCACAGCACCTTGCGATAGCGGGCGGTGGTGTGTGGGCCGGGCTGGCTGGAGCTGCAGCAGTCGGACGTGCAGGGCATGTGTTCTCCTTGTGCGCGTCGGCGCAGGTGTTGATGACCGTTCCAAGGATAACGCGCCCGGCGCCAGCGTTCCGGGCGTGCCCCGACTATCGGTGCTGCTTCAGTGGGCAGCCATCTGGCCGCCCACCGGGGCGCGCAGCATGGCCTGGCCAAAGCGGCCGATGGCCAGCATGAGCCCCAGCATCGTGACCAGCGCCAGTGCGCCACCCACCAGGCCCAGACGGTCCACGCCCCAGTGGATGGCGACCTGGTTGCCCAGCAGGGCACCACCGCCGATGCCCAGGTTGAAGAGCCCCGAGAACAGGGCCATGGCCACGTCGGTGGCATCAGAAGCCAGGGCCAGCACGCGCGCCTGCATCGACAGCGAGAAGCACATCATCATGGTGCCCCACGTCACCAGCATGCCCAGTAGCCAGCCGGTGTGATGGGCCAGCGGCTCCAGCGTCAGCAGCGAGATGCCCATGCACAGCAGCGAACCCAGCAGGAAGATCGCCGGATTGCGGCTGCCGCGCCAGCCGAACAGGACGCTGCCGATCAGGCCGGAACCGCCGAATACCAGCAGGACCAGGGTGATGGCCTGCCCCTGCAGGCCGGCCACGTGCTGCAGGAAGGGTTCCAGGTAGCTGTAGGTGGTGAAGTGCGCCGTCACGCCCACCACGATCAGGACATAGATGCTGACCAGGGCCGGACGCCGAAGCAGGACCGGCAGACTGGAGAGGGAGCCACTGTTCTGGCTGGGCAGGGCGGGCAGCAGGCGGATCAGCACGATCATCACCAACGCGGCTGCCAGGCCGATCAGGCCGAAAGTGGCGCGCCAGCCCATGATCTCGCCGACGGCGCGGCCCAGCGGGATGCCCAGCACCATGGCCAGCGACGAGCCGGTGGACAGCAGGCCCAGTCCTTGGCTGGCCCGCCCCTGGGGGGCCATGCGCACGGCCAGCGAGGGCGTGATGGACCAGAAGATGGCGTGCGAGGCGGCAATGCCCAGGCGGCTGGCCATCAGCACCCAGTACTGGGAGGCCACGGCCGAGACGCCATGGCTGATGATGAACACCAGGAAGACGCCGATGAGCAGGCGCCGGCGATCCATCTTGCCAGTGGCCAGCATCAGCGGCAGCGAACCCAGTGCCACCACCCAGGCGTAGATGGTCAGCATCAGCCCCACGTCTTCGGTGCGCATGCCAAAGCTCTGTCCGATCATCGACAGAAGCCCGACGGGGGCAAATTCAGTGGTGTTGAAGATGAAGGCGGCCAGCGCCAGCGCGACGACGGCCAGCCAGCTGCCCTGGGCAGCCGGTTCGGAAGAGGAGGGGGTATTCATGAACGGCGGAGGAGTGTGTCACCCCGCCTGGGCATGGGCGCGTTCAGGGGCCATGCCGGAGCAGCAGGCCTTCGCGTTCTGGCGGGGTTTTAACCCCCGAGTATGCGTCGGGATGAGGCGCAATGACCTCACGCCGGCGGCGGAAGGCGGCGATGGCGGGCCGACGGGGCACTGGACGTGGTACGGGCACAACGGCAACCGGCAGCCTGCCGGTTGTCAGGTGCAGCGACGCCGCCCCGTGGCCGGAAGAGACCAGGGGGCGGCGTTGCCGGATATTGCCGTCAGATGCCGTTGCCGGATGCTGCCAGGCAGGCCCGGCCGACGCTCAGCGCTTGTAGCGCTTCTCCACGAACGGCAGCTTCACGCGCTGAAGCGGGATGAGCCGGTCGCGCACCTTGGCCTGCAGCGGGCTGTCGTCGCGGGAGAGGGCCGGCGGCAGATAGGCCAGCATGATGGGCTTGCCCAGCGTGGGCGAGACGGTCCCGCTGGTCACTTCGCCCACGGCGTCGCCCTGTTCGTCGACGATGACGGAATGGGCGCGCACCGGCACGTTGCTGTCGGCCACCAGGGCTGTCAGACGGCGCGGAGCCCCGTGTTCCAGCTGACCCAGCACCACTTCGGCGCCCGGAAAGCCTGCAAACCGCGCACCGTCCACCCGGCGGCTCTT
>CAUVLK010000390.1:0-2761 GCA_963552635.1 uncultured Lautropia sp.
ATCAAGCTGGTTCTCATCACGGTATTTGTCGGAATAGCACTGTTTGTCGTCATTCCTGGACGTGGCCAGCGAGGCAAGGCGCTGCAGCGCCTTGCATGGCTGCTGGTGATTCTCATGGCCGTCATTGCCGTTGCCATTCCCGATCTCACGACCCGGGTGGCTCACATGATGGGTGTCGGTCGCGGCACGGACCTTCTGTTCTATGGTCTGGTGGTTGTCTTCATCGGCTTCACGCTGGTGGCAACGCGCCGCCAGAGTGAAACCGACAGGTCATTGACCAAGCTTGCTCGCAAGGTCGCGCTGCTCGAAGCGGAGCTTCGGGAATTCGGAACGGTGCAGGGCCCTCAGCCTCCGGACGACAAGGCATTCTCGGAACAGCAGAAGCCCCGTGATGAGGACATCACCCGGCGACAGGTCGTGGACAATCAAGGCCCGTCAAGTTGATCGCGGCGTGCCAGGCCATTCCCCGGCCAGACAGTGGCGCTTGGGGGGCAGGCCGGGGCGCTTCTGCAGCCGGAAGCCGGCCTGGGTGAGTGCATCTCGCACGCTGCGGGCCACGCACCAGGTGGCGATGCGCGTGCCCGGGCGGCAGTGGCGGGCCACGGCCTGCATGGTCCGGACATCCCACATGGCAGGGTTCTTCTTCGGATCGAATCCGTCCAGGAACACGCTGTCGGCGCCCAGGCTGCCATGCCGGGTGTACCAGCCCTCCAGCCGGGTGGCGGCGTCACCCAGCAGCAGCTGCATCTCGACCGTTCCCTGGGGAGCAGCAAAGCGCAGGGTCAGGCAGGGCAGATCTTCCGAGGCATGCGGAGTGGAGGGATCCGGCAAACCGGATGTCTGCGGCCGGAGTGTTCTTTCCAGGGCCGCGCTGCCCTCGGCAGATGTTTCCGATTCGGCATGGGTGTGACAGGGAGGCGCGTCGTCGGCGTTTCCCGGGTACCATGCAGCCAGCGTCCCGGCATCCGGCCAGGCGTCGGCCAGGCGCTCGGCCAGCGGCTGCAGCCGTGGATCATTGGCGCCGGCACGGCGGATGTCGTGGGCGCTGACCGGATGCGCCTCGGTGCTGACGAAGCGCAGCGTGGTCGGGCGTACCGGGCTGGCTTGCCAGCAGGCCCAGGCCGACAGGAAGTTCAGCCCCAGGCCGAAGCCGGTTTCCAGGACGGTCCAGCGGTCGGGGCCGGAAGGGGTCGTGGTGGTGTCGGAATTCCTGTCACTGCCCAGGCCCGGGGTGCTTCCCGACGTGCCGTGTTCCAGGTCGTTTCCGGCCGTTCCCGGGGGGCGCCCCGACCATGCGTCGGGCAGCCCGCAGCCGCCCAGGAAGACGTGTTCGGCCTGGGCACGGGCGCCACTTTGCGTGTGGTAGCGATCCCCGTAGCGGGGACTGAAGGGCTGGCCATCCTGCCAGGCGACCGGGGTGCTGCCGGTGGCATCAGGTATCGTTTCCGGGGTCATGAGGTTATTCTAGTGATGCGTGAAGTCCATGGTCTGACGGCCTGTCCGATGTGCGACACCCTGCACAGGCGTGTGCACCTCAGGGATGGGCAGCGTGCGCGGTGCCGGGTGTGCGGCTCGGAGCTGGCCAGGTCGTCGCGTCTCAATCGGGCACGGATGATTCCGCTGGTGCTCACCTGCCTGCTGCTCTTCGTGATGGCCAACGTCTTTCCCATCGTGGCCATCGAGCTGCAGGGCACGGTCCACCAGCTGACGCTGGTGGGCGCGGTGATGACGCTGCTGCAGTCCGAGATGTTCGCGGTGGCGCTGATGGTGTTCGTGCCCACGCTCTTCCTGCCGGGGCTGTATCTGCTGACGCTCCTGTTCGTGCTGTGGCTGACCGGGCGCGACGATGTGCCGGCCGGCGTGCAGAACCGGCTGGTGCGGATGATGCAGCAGGTGTATCCGTGGAGCATGGTGGAGGTGTTCCTGCTGGGGGTGCTGGTGGCCATCATCAAGCTGTCGTCGATGGCCAGCATCATTGCCGGTCCGGCGCTGTGGGCATGGATGGGCACGACCATCACGCTCACGGTGGTTCTCACGTTCCGGCTGCGGCGGCTCATCCGGCGCACCCACATGCCGGTGGGTGAGGTGCGCCTGCAGGACGACCAGGTCGTGTATGCGGGCCAGCCGCCGGTGCTGGAAGAGGCGGACGGGGAATGGAAAGCGGCGGTGGGCAGGCATCGCGACGCACACGACGGCGCGCTGCTGACGGCAGCGGAATCGGCCCGGTTCTGCGGGCGCCGGCTGGGCATGATCTCCTGCCGGCACTGCGACACGGTCTGGGCCGAGGCCCGGGAAGGCGAGCGCTGCCGGCACTGTGACGCGCGGCTGCACCGGCGCAAGCCGGGCGGGCTGGGCGTGACCTGGGCGCTGCTGATCACGGCGATGATCCTGTATGTGCCGGCCAACCTGCTGCCGGTGATGACCACCAGCACGCTGTTCGGCACCGATGATTCGACGATCCTGTCCGGGGTGATCTACTTCTGGCAGGATGGGGAGTGGGCGCTGGCGGCCATCATCTTCATCGCCAGCTTCCTGATTCCGCTCTTCAAGCTGGTGGCCCTGGTCCTGCTGACGCTGCTGGTGCAGTTCCGCAGCCTGTGGCGGCTGCAGGAACGCACCCATCTCTATGACATCGTGGAATGGGTGGGGCGCTGGTCGATGCTGGACGTGTTCGTGGTGGCGGTGACCAGCTCGTTGGTGCAGGTGCCGGGCGTAGCGGTGATCAAGGCTGGTCCGGGCATTGCCGCTTTCGGGGCGGGGG
>CAUVLK010000391.1:0-2732 GCA_963552635.1 uncultured Lautropia sp.
CCCAGCCCCTACCGCAACAGCGACCGCAGCCTGACAGCCAGCGCAAAAGCCGGCGAAGCACTGTTTGCCAGCAAGGGCTGCACCACCTGCCACAGCAATGCCGACCTGGGGGGTGACGGGCTGACCCGCCACGACATCGGCACGCTGAAGCCGGCCAGCGGCAAGGTGCAGGGCGAAGCACTGACCGGCCTGGTTGCGCCCGGCCTGCGTGACGCCTGGTACACCGCCCCCTACCTGCACGACGGTTCGGCTGAGACGCTGGAAGCGGCCATCCAGGCGCACAACACCAACACCTTCACGGCCGCGGAACTGAGCAGCCTGGCCGCCTACATCCGTCAGATCGGCAACGGACAGTAAGGCACGGCTCCAGGACTGCTGCAGCGAGGATTGCCGCAGACATGAAAATGGCCCCGACAGGGGCCATTTCCGTCTGGAGCGAATCTGCCGCCAGGGATGGCGGCAGCTGCCGGAAGAAGATCAGGCCTCGCCTTCGCGGCTGGCGCGACGACGCTCGTGCTCCTTCAGGTGACGCTTGCGCAGCCGGATGCTCTTGGGCGTGATTTCCACCAGCTCATCGTCGGCGATGAATTCCACCGCCTTCTCCAGCGTCAGCTCGATGGGCGGCGTCAGGTTGATGGCTTCGTCCTTGCCGGAAGCGCGCACGTTGGTCAGCTTCTTCTCGCGGATCGGGTTGACCACCAGGTCATTGTCACGCGTGTGGATGCCGATGATCATGCCCTCGTACAGCGCATCGTTGGGCTTGACGAACATCCGGCCCCGGTCCTGCAGCTTCCAGAGCGCATAGGCCACGGCGGCCCCGTCATCCTGCGAGATCAGCACGCCCTGGCGGCGCCCCTCGATCTCGCCCGCCCACGGGCCGTATTCCTCGAAGACGTGACTCATGATGCCAGTACCGCGCGTCATGTTCAGGAACTCGTTCTGGAAGCCGATCAGGCCACGGGCCGGCACCCGGTATTCCAGACGCACCCGGCCCTTGCCGTCCGGCTCCATGTTCTGCAGCTCGCCACGGCGGCGACCCAGCGCCTCCATCACGGCGCCCTGGTGCTCTTCCTCCAGGTCCATCGTCAGCGCCTCATAGGGCTCCTGACGCTCGCCATCCACCACCTGCAGACGCGGCTTGGGCCGCGACACTGCCAGCTCATAGCCCTCACGACGCATGTTCTCCAGCAGGATGGTCAGGTGCAGCTGGCCACGGCCCGACACCACGAAAGTGTCGGCATCTTCGGTGAACTCCACGCGCAGCGCCACGTTGGCCTGCAGCTCGCGCTCCAGACGCTCGCGGATCTGCCGGCTGGTGACGTACTTGCCCTCACGGCCGGCCAGTGGCGAGGTATTGACCAGAAACTCCATGGTCAGCGTGGGCTCGTCGATGCGCAGCAGCGGCAGCGGATCCGGGTTGCCGATCTTGCACAGCGTGGAGCCGATGTCGATGTTCTCGATGCCGTTGATGGCCACGATGTCGCCAGCCTGAGCGAAAGGCACCACCTCGCGCTCCAGACCCCGGAAGCGCAGCACCTGGTTCACCTTCACGGTGACGGGCGCCTTCTCGTCGCCGTGCATCAGCAGCACCGATTCACCGCCGCGCAGCGTGCCCCGGTTGATGCGGCCAATACCGATACGGCCCACATAGCTGGAATAGTCCAGCGCCGAGATCTGGAACTGCAGAGGGCCGTCCGGATCGTCGGCCCGGGCCGGTACGCGGGACAGGATGGCGTCAAAGAGCGGCGCCATGCTGGGATTCTCGGCCGCGGCGGCAGCCTCGGCCTCTTCCACTTCATTCACCGCATAGCCCGCCAGCGCCGAGGCGTAGATCACCGGAAAGTCCAGCTGCTCTTCGGTGGCGCCCAGCCGGTCGAACAGGTCGAAGGTCTGGTCCACCACCCAGTGCGGCCGCGCACCGGGTCGGTCGATCTTGTTGACCACCACGATGGGACGCAGGCCCAGCGCCAGCGCCTTGCGGGTCACGAAGCGGGTCTGCGGCATCGGGCCGTCCATGGCGTCCACCAGCAGCAGAACGCCGTCCACCATTGACAGCGCGCGCTCCACCTCGCCACCGAAGTCCGCGTGTCCCGGGGTGTCGACAATGTTGATCCGCGTGCCCTTGTACTCGACCGCGCAGTTCTTGGCCAGAATGGTGATGCCCCGCTCGCGCTCCAGATCGTTGGAATCCATCACCCGCTCGTTGACCTGCTGGTTGGCCCGGAACGTGCCGGACTGACGCAGCAGCTGGTCCACCAGCGTGGTCTTGCCGTGGTCGACGTGCGCGATGATCGCAATGTTGCGGATCGGCTGGGTTGCAGAAGATGTGTTGGTGTCAGACACGCTCAGTCTCGAATCGAATCAAAAAGGGCAACCGGGGTTGCGTTTCGTAAAGTCCTTGCGGCGCGGACATCCCGTCCCTGTCGGGGAGATCCGGCCGGCTCGGCATGTTGTTCAGTCAGTCATGATCCATCGGCCACGATGACCCGCAGCGGTGCAAGACGCACGCTGCCATCAGGCTGCGGGACCTGCCTTGCCAGTCCGGCCAGCCGCCCGGCATGCAATACCGCTACCTGCCCCTCCGGGGCGTCGATGGCAGGTCCGGTAGGCAACGGCGACGAGAGATCGGCATTCGGGTTCATTGTGGTCTGCCAGGGCACGGCCTGCCCCTGCGCAAAGCGCCGGGCCTGCTCATCCGTCAGCATGGCCTGCGGCCATCCCGCCACCAGCGC
>CAUVLK010000392.1:0-2717 GCA_963552635.1 uncultured Lautropia sp.
GCCGGTGCGCGTGGAGCCCGTGGCGCTGGCCGATGCACCGGCGGCCGACGTGCTCATCAACGCCACGTCCGCCGGCCTGCACGGCGACGGCCCCACGCTGCCGGCCCGGTTGTTCGAGGGCTGCCAGCTGGCCTACGACTGCATCTATGCCGACCGACCCACGCCCTTCATGCAGCAGGCCATGGCGGCCGGGGTGTCACGGGTCAGCGACGGCCTGGGCATGCTGGTCGGCCAGGCCGCCGAGAGCTTCCGCCTGTGGCGCGGCATCCGGCCCGATGTCGTCCCCGTGCTGGAAGCCCTGCGCACGGCACGCCGATTGCGCTAACATCGCGGATCGCGTGCTGAAAGCTTGGGTGGCGCAACACCTGCAGGCTGCCAGCCGGGACCATCATGCAGCGCCGCTGTTCGGGCCGCGCGCTTAGGCCCGGTTTCTGCATTCTCTGACCCTGTCGTCCAAGGTTGCGGGCTGTCTGCCAGCCCTCGCACGCTCAAGCCTGGCCACCCTCGTGCCCGTGGCCTTTCCCTGCCTGCCGCCGTCCGGACCGACCTGCCTCCTGCCCCGACGACGGCCGCTCGCCTGAGCCCGCGCCATGAATACCACCCCTGTCGATCCCCGCTCGGCTGCATCGTCCGTGCCCGAAGAGACCGCAGCCGACACGAGCCTGCCCTCCGATCCTGACCTGGCAGTCTCCACCGTGGCTGACTCGGAACCGGCTGAAACACCGGAAGAAACCACCGCAGCCGTTCAGACCAGCGTTCTCCCGCGCGACGCCGAAGAGGCGCAGCATGCACTGGCCGAAGTGCAGCTTCTGCTGGAGCGCCACGCCTTTGCGCAGGAAACGGCCCGTCATTACGCCGAGACCGTGCGTCAGGCGGCGCAGGAGCCCGACGACGAGGAGGATGCCTCATCCCACGACAGGGCACATGCCCATGGCGAGGCGGATCATGACGCGTCCGCCGAGGCGCGGCACGCCTCCGATGCTGACACCGGCGCGTCTGCAGCTGCGTCGCAGGATGACCCTGGCGCTGGGCATCTCGCCGACCCGCAGCGGGCATCGAACGACGGGCAGCGGGATGCCCATCATCAACCGATCCGCCATCACGTCCATTCGGGGCAGCACAGCGCCCTGGCAGCTGTCGGCATGGGGCCGTCCACGGGGGTGCTGAAGTCCGCCGACGTCCGGGTGAAGGCCGCCGCCGGATTGATGGCAGACGTGGTGACGAAGCCGGACAGTGGGGCCCGGCCGGAGGCCGAGCGGAAAGGGGACGCTGCGGCGGAGGGCGATGACGTCTCGACGCCCGAGTCCGGATCGACGTCGGAGACGGCGTCGAGGGTCGGCGCAAATCCCGATGAATCTCCCTACCTTGCCCAGTTGCGTGAGCGCCTGGCCAAGCTGCACCCGGCCGACATTGCCTACGTGCTGGAAGCGCTGCCACCGGAAGAGCGGCAGCTGGTCTGGGATTCGGTCAAGCGCGAAGCCGACGGCGCCGTGCTGCTGGAGGTTTCCGAGCCGGTCCTGGAAGACCTGATCGACCTGATGACCGAGGACGAGCTGGTCTCGGCGGTGAAGGAGCTGGACGCCGACGACGTGGCCGACCTGGTCGAGTACCTGCCGCCGGCAGTGGTGGAGAAGATCCAGCGCGAGCTGACCCCCGAGGAGCGTGAGCAGCTGCGTGCCGCCATGTCCTACCCCGAGGATTCGGTGGGCGGACGCATGGACTTCGAGTTCGTGCGCGTGCGCGAGGACGTGACGCTGGAAGTGGTGCTGCGCTATCTGCGCCGCTTCGACGAGCTGCCCCAGCACACCGACCAGGTGTTCGTGGTGGACCGCAACGGCATGCTGACGGGCAGCCTGTCCATCGAGCAGGTGCTGCTCAACGAGCCTGACACCGAAGTCTCGGCCGTCATGCACCGCGACATCCTGTCGCTGGACGTGGACGACGACGTGGGCGAGGCCGCCCAGGCCTTCGAGCGTTATGACCTGATTTCCGCCCCGGTCGTCGACACCCACCACAAGCTCATCGGTCGCCTCACCATCGACGAGGTGGTGGATGTCATCCGTGAAGAAAGCGAGACCGACGCCCTGAACCAGGCCGGTCTGCAGGAAGAGGAAGACCTTTTCGGCTCCGTCTGGCAGTCGGCCCGCAACCGCTGGCTGTGGCTGGCCGTCAATCTGGTCACCGCCTTCCTGGCCTCACGCGTCATCGGGCTGTTCGACGAAACCATCGAACGGATCGTGGCCCTGGCCACCCTGATGCCCATCGTGGCCGGCCTGGCCGGCAACTCCGGCAACCAGACCATGGCGCTGATGATCCGCTCGCTGGCCCAGGGGCAGATCAACGGCGGCAACTTTGGCCGCATCCTGCGCAAGGAACTGACCGTCGCACTGCTCAACGGCATGGTCTGGGGTAGCGTGGCGGGTCTGGCCACCTGGCTGCTCTACCACGATACGGACGCTGCCCGCCTGCTGGGCATCGCCATGGGCGTGGCCATCGTCCTCAACCTGCTCATCGGCGCCACCCTGGGTGTGGTGGTGCCCTTTGCCCTGAACAAGCTGGGCCGCGATCCCGCCCTGGGCTCGTCCGTGCTGCTGACCTTCTCCACCGACGGCCTGGGCTTCCTGATCTTCCTGGGGCTGGCGACGATGCTGTTCTGAGGGGAGTATAGGAATATATGTCGATCAATAGCTGTTTATAGGTAGTTATAGGTATGTATA
>CAUVLK010000393.1:0-2714 GCA_963552635.1 uncultured Lautropia sp.
CCTGGCTGCAGGTCAACCGCTTTGGGCCGCTGGGATCGGGCATGCTCTCCATCCAGTCGGTCAACTTCTCGTTCGTCACCGTGATGATCGCGCTGGGCACGTCCATGAAAGCCGAGGGGCTGGACGCGCACGCCATGATCTCGGCACTGCTGGGCGTCTCCTTCGTCGGCGCATTCCTGGTGTGCTTCTCGGCCTGGTTGCTGCCTTACCTGAAGAAGGTCATCACACCCACCGTCAGCGGGGTGGTCGTCATGCTCATCGGTCTCAGCCTTGTGCACGTCGGCATTACCGATTTTGGCGGCGGCTTTGGTGCCAAGGCTGACGGCAGCTTTGGCTCCTTCGAGAACCTGGGCCTAGCGGGCACGGTGCTGCTCATCGTGCTCTTCTTCAACTGCATGAAGAATCCGCTGCTGCGCATGAGCGGGATTGCGGTGGGCCTGGTCATTGGCTACCTGATCGCGCTCTTCTGGGGCAAGGTGGACTTCTCGTCCCTGAATGGTCTGCCGCTGGTCACGGTCCCGGTGCCGTTCAAGTACGGCTTCGCGTTCGATAGCCACGCCTTCGTGGTGGCAGGCGCCATCTACCTGCTCAGCGTCTTCGAGGCCGTGGGCGACCTGACCGCCACGGCCATGGTGTCGGGTCAGCCCATCGAAGGTGACGAGTACACGCGGCGCCTGCGTGGTGGCGTTCTTGCGGACGGCCTTGTCTCCGTCATCGCCACGGCACTGGGCTCGCTGCCGCTCACCACGTTCGCACAGAACAACGGCGTCATCCAGATGACGGGTGTGGCGTCGCGCCATGTCGGCAAGTACATTGCCGTCATTCTGGTGCTGCTGGGACTGTTCCCGGCGGTTGGACGGATCTTCACCACCATCCCGGCCCCCGTGCTGGGCGGGGCGATGGTGCTGATGTTCGGCCTCATCACCATTGCCGGTGTGCGTATTCTCATGACCAACGGCATCCGTCGGCGCGAGACCATCATCGCTGCCACCTCGGTGGGCCTGGGTCTGGGGGTTGCCTTCGAACCTGAAGTCTTCCAGCAGCTTCCCGTGCTCTTTCAGAACTCCATCTCGGCCGGTGGCATCACGGCCGTGGTGCTCAATCTGCTGCTTCCGCTGGACCAGACCGAGAAGCCGGTATTCCTCAGTGACGATCTGGAGTGATCCATGGCCTCCTCATCCCGCCAGTACGAGTACTTTGACGACGACCCGTCCTTTCCCAGCACGCTGGTCATCGGCACGCTGTTCGTCGGGGCCTTCATCGGTTTCCTGAACGAGACCCTGCTCAATGTGGCACTGCCCACATTGATGCGGGAGTTCTCGGTGGACAAGACCACCGTGCAATGGATGGTCACGGGCTTCATGCTGGTGATGGGGGCCCTGGCGCCGCTGACCGCCAGCCTGGTGCAGTGGCTTGATACCCGGCGGCTCACCCTGGTCACGCTGGGTACCTTCCTGGCGGGATCGCTGATCTGCGCGACGGCGCCCACGTTCGAACTGCTGCTGACGGGACGGCTGGTGCAGGCTGTGTCTGCAGCGCTCACCATGCCGCTGCTGATGAACGCCACGCTGGCTATCTATCCGCCCGAGCGCCGGGGCAAGGTCATGGGATTGGTGGCCATGGTGTTCAGTGCCGCCCCGGCACTGGGGCCCACGATCTCAGGCTTCATCATCGACCACTTCGGCTGGCGCTGGCTGTTCCTGCTGACCGTGCCGCTGATGCTGGTGGCTGTCCTGCTGGTGCTCCGTTACCTGAAAGTCACGCTGGTAGAGATCACGCGGCCACGCATCGATCTGCTGTCGGTCGTGCTGTCGGTGCTGGGCTTTGGCGGGCTGGTCTACGGCGGCAGCACGTTTTCCGAGGCATCCGCCCTGCAGCTGGCCGTATTGCTGCCGGTATCCCTGCTGATGGTCGGAGCGTTCGT
Source organism: uncultured Lautropia sp. (assembly GCA_963552635.1). GTDB lineage: Bacteria > Pseudomonadota > Gammaproteobacteria > Burkholderiales > Burkholderiaceae_E > Lautropia. The sequence goes on from CAUVLK010000393.1 coordinate 1,925, forward strand.
GGTCCGTCAGTTCCGTCTGAAGACGCCGCTGCTGAACCTGCGGGCTTTCGGGCACGCACAGTTCGGCTACGCCGTCATCGTGCTGGCCAGCAACATCTTCCTGTTCCTGGGCATGGAGCTGCTCATGCCCATGTACGCCCAGCAGGTGCTCCTGCTGTCGGCGACCGTCACTGGACTCATCCTGCTGCCGGGCAGCATCGTCCAGGCATTTCTGATGCCGGTGTTCGGGACGCTGCTCGATCGGCGGGGCGGCCGGTTCGTGGTCCTGCCGGGCACGGTGTTCATTCTCATCAGCCTGCTGGGCATGTGGCTCAGCTTTGATGCCACTTCCCGGGCCTGGTGGCTGGCCACGCTGTTCGGGCTCTTCTCGGCGGCAGGAGCGGCCGCCATGGTGTCCGAGACCTACGGCCTCAACGCCTTGCCGCGCAATCTCAACCCCCACGGCGCGGCCATCATGGCAACGCTCAACCCCATCGCCGGTGCGCTGGGCGCCGCCTTCTTCGTGGGCGTCACGCATCTGGGGGAACGGCTTTCCGCAAGCGCCGCGGGTGGTGACGCAGGAACGACCCTTTCGACGGATTCCCTGCACCCGACCCTGGAACTGGGGCAGGCAGGCGGGCAGGGCGCTGCCATCGACGCGGCAGCGCACGCCGCAGCGACTGCGGGCGGCGCGCTCACCGAGGCAGCCAGGGCCGCCATGCTTGATGGCCTGCATCTGGCTTTCGGGCTCGCGCCATTCGTGGCGCTGCTGATGCTCTGGGCGGCCAGCCGTTTCCATCGCAAGGGCCAA
>CAUVLK010000394.1:0-2709 GCA_963552635.1 uncultured Lautropia sp.
GCTGCTGCGCCTGCTGGCCGGCTTGAGAAAGCCCTCTTCCGGTCGGGTGCTGCTCGATGATCAGGATATTCAACGCATGCCGCGCCGACGGCTGGCGCAGCGCGTGGCTTTCGTGGAACAACATGCCAGCACCACGGCCAACCTGCGTGTCATCGACGTGGTGAAGCTGGGACGATTTCCGCACCGCAGCTTCCTGTCGGGCTGGACACAGGTAGATGAAAACGCTGTCGAACGTGCCATGGCACATACTGGCATCGACCACAAACGTCTGGACGGCTGGCAGAGCATGTCCGGTGGCGAACGTCAGCGTGCCTACATCGCACGCGCCCTGGCGCAGGAACCGAAGGAACTTTTCCTGGACGAGCCCACCAACCATCTGGACATCCAGCATCAGGTGAGTCTGATGCGTCTGGTGGCGGCATTGCCCATCACCAGCATCATTGCGTTGCATGATCTGAACCATGCCGCCCTGTTCTGCGATGCGCTGATCGTGATGCGGCAGGGCAAGATCGTCGCGCACGGCTCCCCGACCGACGTGCTGACCGAAGCGCTTCTGCGCGACGTTTTCCGTGTCGAAGCCCGCGTGACGGCTTCACCCTTTCACGCGGGGCCGCACATCCACATCCTGCGGGAGGTGGTGCGCGGCATCCCTTCGTCGGAGAACGGCTGATGCGGTCTTACTTCCCGGCGCTTCTGTAGGCCTTCGCGGAGTAGTGGATCAGTCCGCTCTCGCCGGCATAGGGGGCACGGTCTTCCACCACGTACTGGTCCACGAAGTTCAGCTTGTCGCCGCGTTTCCAGTTCTGGGGCACCGACCACGCCGTGCAGTGCAGGCGGCGCACGTGGGTGGTATTGCCGTTCCAGCACAGCTTGGCAACGCCCTCGTTACCCTTCAGCAGCATCAGCTGGTCGTTGTGGCCGGCGGCATCGGCCCACTGAACCAGCGTGCCATAGGGCACTTCCGAGGTCAGCTTGGCCGAGAAGGGCTTGTCCGTGGAGAGGGTCGATTCCACGGGAGCAGGCACGTTGTCGATTTGCCCGCCACCGGGCTTCGCCGGATCGAATCTGGCCGAAACCTGGACCTGTGCGCCCACGCTGAAGCCGTCAGCTGTCACTTCCAGCGGGACCTTGGCCGTCCAGTAGTTGAAGCGGCGCTGCGTTATGCTGGTGTTGTTGTAGTAATACGGTGTGCTGTATTCGTTGATGGTGTGCTTACCGGCGGCAGCGGGCTGGTAGGCCGTATGGGCGCTGGAACATGAAGCGTCGAACATCCAGCTGCTGGGCCACGTCGGCGCGTCCGGCCGTCTGACATAGTTGCTGGGTTCCAGGATCACATCCGTCTTGATCTCCGGATACTGGTCCGAGACCGCCTTGTCGGCGCGGGGGCCATCCAGTCCGGAGGCCAGAACGGCCATGGCGCACGCCTTCTGATCGAGCATGGTCAGCAGCACGTCGCCGCGCACACTGTCGTTGGAAATGGGCGCCGAGGCCGCCGTGCCTTCGCGAGGCTGGCTGGCCTGCGTGGCCGCCGCTGCCGCAGGATCGCGGGTGACGGCGCTCTCACTGGCCGCAGGCTGCACGTCCTTCGTGGTCAGTGTGCTGGCCTTTTCCGTGCCTGGCAGGGACTTGGCTGTGGTGTTGCTGTCAGTCGAATCGGAGCTGCCACCGCAGGCGGCCAGTGCAGTCAACAGCGCGGCGGCCGTCAGGGACAGAAGAAGATCAGGTCGGTTCATGGGAATCTCCCGGCAAATAGCCTAGATGTGTTAGTGGAACCTGATGCCGTGGCGGCATGTGGTGCATGACGGGCAGATGGACACCATCGGATGCAGAGCGGGTTGCAGTCCACCGATTCTCTGCTACCCGGGCCCGGCCCGTGCTGCCGGATGGGCGTATCAGATGAATGATCATTCGCTGCGGTCGTTGAAATAGATCATCCCGCTTTCACCCGGATAGGCTGCCCGGTCTTCGACCAGGTAATGACCTTCGGACTTCAGCGTCTGACCCCGCTTCCAGCCGGCCGGTGCAGACCATGTACCGCAATGCAGGCGTCGCACGATGTCGGTGTTGGTGTTCCAGCACAGCTTGGCCTGACCTTCGTTGCCCTTCAGGAGCATGATCCGGTAGTTCTGGCTGCCGCCGTCGGTCCACTGCATCAGGACTCCGTAGGGGATCTCCGAATTAAGCTTGACGGTGAACGGCCTGGCTGTCTTCATGAAGGCTTCAATTCCCTTCTGGTCGGTGCCGGCTGCGGAACCCGACCGGGTATAGACCTGCCGTAGTGTCTGGACTTCTGTGCCCAGGCTGAAGCCGTCACGAGTGATGGTGAGAGGCGTGCTTGCGGACCAGTGGTTGAATCCACGTGCAAAGACCTGGCCATAATAGAACGGTGAAACCGTTTCGACCACTTTGTAAGAGCCTTCCTTGGGCTGCGTATACTTGAAATGGTCGGAGCATATACGCCGGAAAGTGAACGATGGCGGTATCGGACCTTTTTCTGGATCCTCGACGTAATTCGTTGGAGAAAGGATGTTAACGGCGTTGATGTTGGGATACAGGGACGCCAAGGCCTCCTCGGCCCTCTTGCCATCCACACCGGTGGATGAATGGACCGATCCGCAGGTCCATTGGTCCAGCATGGTCAGTAGCACGTCACCGCGCACGCTGTCGTTCGAGATCGGCTTCGAGGCTGCCGTGCCGGCCCGGGGCTGG
>CAUVLK010000395.1:0-2700 GCA_963552635.1 uncultured Lautropia sp.
GACCGCGCCAGCAGCGCCATCCTCGTGCACGGCGCCCGCGAGCACAACCTGAAGAACATCGACGTGGACATCCCGCGCGACCGGCTCACCGTCATCACCGGCGTCTCGGGCAGCGGCAAGTCCACCCTGGCCTTCGATGTCGTCTTCGGCGAAGGCCAGCGCCGCTACCTCGAATCGCTCAACGCCTACGCCCGCCAGTTCGTCCAGCCTGCCTCGCGGCCCGACGTGGACGGCATCTACGGCATCCCGCCCACCGTTGCCATCGAGCAGCGCACCAGCCGCGGCGGCCGCAAGAGCACCGTCGCCACCCTCACCGAGATCCACCACTTCCTGCGACTGCTGTTCCAGAAGCTGGGCACCCAGTACTGCCCCAACGACGGAACCCCCATCGAACCGCAGTCCTTCGACAGCATCGCCGCCCGCATCTTGCGCGACTACCGCGGCCGCCAGGTGGGCCTGCTGGCCCCGCTGGTCGTGGGCCGCAAGGGCGTCTACACCGATCTGGCCAAGTGGGCTCACGGCAAGGGCTACCCCATGCTGCGCGTGGACGGCAAGTTCCTGCCCACCCAGGGCTTTCCGCGCATCGACCGCTACATCGAGCACAACATCGAACTGCCGGTGGCCGACCTGACCATCAGCCCCGCCCACGAGGCCGAGCTGCGCACCCAGCTGCTGGCCACCCTGCAGCACGGCAAGGGCGTGGTCATGCTGCTGGAAGACGTGGACCGCCTGAAGACCGACCTGGACGCCCACCTGAACACCGTCCTCTTCAGCACCAAGCGCGCCTGCAGCCACTGCGGCACCAGCTACCCCGAGCTGGATCCGCGCACCTTCTCGTTCAACGCGCGGCAGGGCTGGTGCCCTGGCTGCCTGGGCACCGGCCTGGCCATCATCGGCCGCATCAAGAAGGATGAACTTACCCCCGGCCTGGAAGGCGAGACCGATGCCGGCGTCACCTACAGCGATGACCCCTGCCCCGTCTGCCACGGCCAGCGCCTCAACCCCGTGGCGCTGAACGTGCGCGTCGGCGGCCAGTCCATCGCCGATGTCACCGCCCAGTCCGTCCTGCAGGCCCGCCAGTGGGTCGACACCGTGGCCAAGGGCTTCGACCGCCGCCAGACCGACATCGCCGCCGGCATCCTCGACGAGATCCGCAACCGCCTGGCCTTCCTCATCGACGTGGGCCTGGGCTACCTCACGCTCGACCGCTCCGCCCCCACCCTGTCCGGTGGCGAGGCCCAGCGCATCCGCCTGGCCGGTCAGCTCGGCTCCAACCTGCAGGGCGTCTGCTACGTGCTGGACGAACCCACCATCGGCCTGCACCCGCGCGACAACCGCCTGCTGCTGCAGACCCTGGACAAGCTGCGCCACAAGGGCAACACCCTGCTGGTCGTCGAGCACGACGAAGAGACCATCGCCCGGGCCGATCACCTGATCGACATCGGCCCCGGCGCCGGCCGCCTGGGCGGCCAGATCATCGCCAGCGGCACCCTGGCCGAAGTGGAAGCCAATCCCGACAGCCTCACCGGCCGCTATCTCGCCCATCCACCCGCCCTGCCCGATGCCGCCCGCCGCCCCGTCGACGACGACACCCCCGCCCTGCACCTGCTGGGCGCCCACCTTCACAACCTGAAGGACGCTTCCGCCCGCATCCCGCTCAAGCGTCTTACCGTCGTCACCGGCGTCTCCGGCTCCGGCAAGTCCACCTTCGCCCGCGACGTGCTGCTGGACGCCCTGCAGCGCAGGCTGGCCGGCGAGCGCGGCAAGCTCCCCCACTGCCAGGACCTGCAGGGCTGGCAGGGCATCCAGCGTGTGCTGGAAGTGGACCAGACCCCCATCGGCAAGACCCCGCGCTCCACCCCCGCCACCTACATCGGCTTCTGGGATGCCATCCGCCGCCTCTTCGCCGACACCAGCGAAGCCCGCCTGCGCGGCTACACCGCCTCGCGCTTCTCCTTCAACACCGCGGGCGGCCGCTGCCCTGCCTGCGAAGGCCAGGGCGTGCGCACCATCGAGATGAACTTCCTGCCCGACGTGCGCATCCTCTGCGACACCTGCGGCGGCGGACGTTTCGACCCCGAGACCAACCAGGTCCGCCTCAACGGCAAGTCCATCGCCGACGTGCTGCACATGACCGTGGACGAAGCCCTGGAGTTCTTCACCCCGTGGCGCTCCATCGCCCACCCCCTGCAACTGCTGCAGGACGTGGGCCTGGGCTACCTCACCCTGGGCCAGCAAAGCCCCACCCTGTCCGGCGGCGAGGCCCAGCGCATCAAGCTCGTCACCGAACTGGCCAAGGTCCGCGCCCTCACCGAAGAGGTCGACCCGCTGCGCGAAGCCAAGGCCCAGGCCACTGCCCGCGCCCGGGCGCGCAAGGCGGGTCACCAGGGCGAGGTCGTCGACGGCGGCACCTTCTACATCCTGGACGAGCCCACCGTCGGCCTGCACATGGCCGACGTGGAGAAACTGCTGCACGTCATGCACCGCCTCGTCGATGCCGGCAACACCCTGCTGGTCATCGAACACAACCAGAACATCTGGGCCGAGGCCGACTGGATCATCGACATCGGCCCCGAAGGCGGCACCGACGGCGGCCAGGTCGTCGCCGAAGGCCCCCCCGCCCAGCTAGCCCGCAGCCGCAAGACCCACACCGGCCGCCTGCTGGCCGAGTTCCTGGCGGCGCATCGGGGCGAGAAACCC
>CAUVLK010000396.1:0-2664 GCA_963552635.1 uncultured Lautropia sp.
CAGGCGACCGGCGAACAGCACGTAGTCACCCGGCTCGTAGGAGGGGGTGAAGGCGTTGACGTCGACGTAGTTGGGGACGTAGGTGACCTGCCACTCGGGCCAGCCCCATTCGATGAGCTTGTTGCGGTAGAAGTGCGAGGGGGCAACCACACGCCCCAGGTACTTCTGCCAGGTGTTCATGGTGCGGCTCAGGCCCGATTCCAGCATGACGATGGCGCTGGCGCCGAGCGAGTTGCGCACGCAGCGGTGGCGCAGCACGTTGACGACCGAACCGTCCTTGCAGCGCTCGCAGACCCCGGTGCTGTTGAGCATCTTGTAGGCCGGGCAGGCGATCTTCAGGTCGTGTGCGGTGAGCACCGACGGGATGCCGGCCTCGTGCAGCACGGGCAGTACCGAGGGCGAGAGGTGGTGATAGATACAGTGCAGGTGCGCCACGTCGGCCGGAAAGACCTTGAGCAGCTTGCGCAGCTTGTCCTGTGCCTCGAAGGAATAGATGGCCTTGGACGCCTTGACCAGCTTGTCCTTGATGCCGTGCGCGTTACCGAATTCCAGCTCCTCCACGAAGTACTCGCTCCAGCGCGAGGGCATGTTCTTCGGGTGGTGCATGGACATGACGGCCGTTTCCCAGCCGAGTTCCTGGAAGAGCGCGTCATGCTCCAGGTAGACGACGTCGGACCCACCACGACGATAGTGGTAGGAGTTCAGGGAAAGAAGGCGGGGGGGTGTGGTTTTCATGAGGCAGCCATTCTATAGGGGCGTCCCGGGTTGCGCAGTGGGGTCGTGAGCGCCGCCCCCACGGGAAGCGCCGTTCCGGCATCGGCGGTGGCCCGTCCGTCTGAACGGCCCTCCGGACGGCAGGATAACCGTTGCAATATGGCAACGTAACTCTCCTGCCGCACGTTTTGTGGATTTTTGGGATGAACGCCAACAAAATCAACGTATTGACGGCATTTTTCCCGGACAATCCGCAACGCCCAGTCATGATCAATCGCAAATCCTGTTTCAGAACCGTTACCTCCGGGAACGATTCCGGCGTCCAGCGCTGCCGGCCGGTAGCATAGACCGGAAGTCGGGCTTGCCCGACGACGCGAACATGATGACCGGACAGGACAGCTGGACCGACAGCCAGTTCCGGGCGGCAATCCCGATGACCCTCATTGAGCAGTTCTTGCAGCAGCCATGAAACCCAAGATCGTTTTTGTCGTGATGTCGGCCATTCACAGCCCCGAGTCGGTGGCCCAGCTGGCACGGGCGCTTGCACCCCACACGGTGGTGGTGCACCACGACTTCAGCCAGACCCCCGATTTCTCGGTGAACGAGCCCAACGTGCGCTTCGTGCCCGAGCCGAAGCGGACTGGCTGGGCCATCTGGGGCTTCTCGGAAGGCATCTTCCATGCCATGCGCTATGCCTATGAGAACCTGGAATTCGACTATCTCCAGATCCTGAGCCCGACCTGCCTGCCGATCAAGCCGGTGAAGGCCCTGGAAGAGCATGTGGCCTCGGGCAAGACGGACGTGGATTTCGCCTGGATCGACATGCTGGCCGACGACGATGCGCTGATGTCGGTGTCGTACCGCGGCTTTGCGGGAGAGGAAAGCTTCCGTCACCGGCTGCTGCGCCGGATGATGGTGCTGTATTTCAACAATACGCCCGAACGGCGCGACGTGGCCGGCGTGCAGCTGCGCACCGGCGGCAACCTGGATGCCAACGGGAAGCTCCGTCCGGTGGCCCGGCTGGCACGCTTCGTCACGCGCCTGCTGGTGAACCCCACGCTGGGTGGCCATGTGTTCACGAAGGACTTCCCGCCCTTCTACGGTTCGACCTGGTTCGGTGCCCGGCGTGAGGTCGTGGGCTGGATGCTGGAGCGCTTCGCGCAGAAGGACATCCAGACGCACTTCCCCAAGCTGTGCATCGCCGACGAGTTCCTGATCCCGTCGATGATCATGCAGGGCGTGAAGAAGAAGGGCTTCAAGTCCGGTCCGATGAACCACTGCATCGTCACCTTCATCGAGGCCAACCCGGCCTGGCTGACCGATGCCGACTTCGAGTTCCTGCAGAAGTCACCGGCCTTCTTTGGTCGCAAGTTCCCGGATGACATTCACACGCCCATCCGTCGACGCGTGCTGACCGAGCTGGTGGGCCTGCCCCCGGAACAGGTCGTCCCGCCCGAAGACGACATGCCGGTGACGGTGGCCCCGGCCCGTGCCGTGGCCGCTGCCTGAGAACGCCGGCCTGCTTCCAGACGCTCCCTGCTTTTCCCTGGCGGCCCCTGTGCGGGCCGCTTTCTTCATGCAAGCCGGGAAAGTACAGGGTTGCGCTGCATGCCATGCTCAGGCAAGACCCGAAAGGACGCCCATGCAGATGGAGCGCCAACCGCCGATAACGTCGGAAAGCGCCACATAACCGGCGAACGCCGGTGAAAAAGCGTTAACTGACCGCATCCCCGTTGCCTTGATGCCAACCGTTCATCGGGGCAAACCGGCCTCACACGGACATGAGGGGTGGTTTTACCGTATTGTGTCGGGCATCGGTAGTATCATCGGCATGTTTTGAGTGAGAGGCATCGGGCAGCAAAGTTGCATGCACGCAACGTTTGCTGCCATGTCCTGCCCGACCCCCAGACTCGTACAGGAGACGACCCTGCTCTCCATCATCATCATCTC
>CAUVLK010000397.1:0-2657 GCA_963552635.1 uncultured Lautropia sp.
CGGCCCCCAACTGCTTCATGACGCGCACGAAGATGCCCACGAGGTCGGGATGGAACACACCAAGCAGATTGTTTGGTGCCGAAGCAGGGTTGGTGAGAGGCCCGAGAATGTTGAAGATCGTGCGCACGCCGAGCTCCTTGCGGACGGGGGCAACGTTCTTCATGGCCGGATGGTGGTTGGGCGCGAACATGAAGCCGATGCCGCACTGGGCGATGCTGGAGGCAACCTGTTCACTGTTCAGCATGATGTTGGCGCCCAGGGCTTCCAGCACATCGGCAGCCCCCGACTTGGAGGAAACGCTGCGGTTGCCGTGCTTGGCGACCGTGCCCCCTGCAGCGGCCACCACGAACATGACGGTGGAGGAGATGTTGAAGGAGTGCGCACCGTCACCGCCGGTCCCCACGATGTCGATGAAGTTGCGTCGATCAGCCACGTGGACCGGGTTGGCGAACTGGCGCATGACCTCCGCAGCGGCCGTGATCTCGCCGATGGACTCCTTCTTGACCCGCAGGCCCGCCAGGATGGCCGACGTCATGACCGGTGAGACCTCGCCCTGCATGATCATGCGCATCAGGTGCAGCATTTCGTCATGGAAGATTTCCCGGTGGTCGATGATGCGTTTGAGGGCGTCCTGCGGCGTGATGCTCATGATGGTGGCTGGTTCGTGGTTGTTCGGATGACTGCAGCGGCATGCCCGCGGCGGCCCCATGGTGAGGGGCAGCCTGGCGATATCAGGCCCGGCGGTCCAGGAAGGTCTTCAGCATGGCATGGCCATGTTCGCTTTCGATGGATTCGGGGTGGAACTGCACGCCCTCGATGCTGAGTTCGCGGTGGCGCAGGCCCATGATCTCGCCGTCTTCCGTCCAGGCCGTGACCTCGAGGCTGTCGGGCACGGTGTCCGGGCCGATGACCAGCGAGTGGTAGCGCACGACCCGGAAGCGCTCGGGCAGACCGGCAAAGACGCCCTGGCCCTTGTGGATGACATCGTCGTGCTTGCCGTGCATGACGCGCCTGGCGCGGACGACCTTGCCGCCATAGGCCTGCCCGATGGCCTGGTGGCCAAGGCAGACGCCCAGGATGGGCAGCTGGCCGGCAAAGGAGCGGATGGCCTCCAGCGTGATGCCGGCGCCATCCGGGTCTCCGGGGCCAGGCGAAAGTACCAGGTGCGATGGCGCCAGGCGACGGATGTCGTCCAGGTTGATGGCATCGCTGCGATGCGTGACGACGTCCGCCCCCAGTTCGCCCAGGTACTGGACGATGTTGTAGGTGAAGGAGTCGTAGTTGTCGATCATCAGGACTTTGGCGGACATGACAATCTCTTGGGATTCCTCGATATGAATGCGAACGTGATGGTGCCGTGCCCTCCGGCCGGTCGGCAACCTGCTAGACCCGACAGTGTAAACGGTTCCCGGGGCGGCCGCGTGCGAGATGAAGCACTAGAATGACCCCGACCTTTCGGACCATCGTTCTGTTTCGAGTCCATCATCATGCCATCCGCTGACACCCCCCCCCTGCCCCCCTCCCGGCTGCGCCTGGTGGCCGCCGTGGCATTGACCGGGGTGGCTGCGGGTCTGGGCGCGGCGGCGCTGTCATGGCTGATCCACGTGGTGCAGCACCTGGCCTATGGGCATAGCGAAGCACAGATGCGGATCGTGACCGACGGAACGACGTCGGAGCACCGGTTGTGGGCATTGCTGGCGGGTGGACTGGTGGTGGCACTGGGCTGGACCTGCCTGCAGCTGAAGGGCCGGCCGGTGGTGGGCGTCAATGGGGCGGTCGCGGCCGACACACCGGCACGGCGGCGACCTCCGTTTCTGGAGAACGTGCTGCACGCGGTGCTGCAGATCGTGGCGGTGGGCTCCGGCGCACCGATCGGACGCGAGGTGGCCCCCCGGGAACTGGGGGCGCTGTTTGCCGGACGGATCGCCGACGGTTTCCGGCTGGACGACGAGATGCGCCGGATTCTGGTGGCCAGTGGCGCGGCAGCCGGACTGGCCGGGGTCTATCAGGTGCCGCTGGCGGGCACGATCTTCGCACTGGAGATCCTCCTGGGCGCATTCTCGATCCGTGCCGGGGTGGTGGCCTTGGCTGTGTCGGTCACCGCAACACTGGTGGCGCGCATGGATGTATCGACAGAGACCTTCTATCTGGTAGGCCAAGTGGAAGGCGGCACCATCATGGTGCTGTGGGCGGCGCTGGTGGGGGCGGTGGTCGGGCTGCCCGGTGCGGCGTTCCGTCGGGCCGTGCAGCAGGTGGAAAGCCATCGGGCCCGGGGCTGGGGGGTCCTTTGGGCGCTGCCACTGGCGTGCCTTGTCACCGGTGTGGTGGCCATGTGGCTGCCGCAGGTGCTGGGCAACGGCCGTTCCGCCGCACAGGCGGCCTATGACGGAACGACGCTGGCACTGTGTGCGGCACTGCTGGTGAGCAAGACGGCCGTGGTGCTGATGACGCTGCGGGCCGGCGCCTTTGGCGGCACGCTGACCCCCGGGCTGTCGATCGGCGCGCTGGCGGGGCTTCTGCTGGCGCTACTGGTGCGTCTGCTGCCGCAGACGGGCTGGGTACCGGATGTGGTGGTACCCGGGCTGGGCGCGCTGTCGCAGGTGGACCTGCTTCTCTCGGCACTAGCAGGATCGATCGGATTCCTGGCGGTGTCGATG
>CAUVLK010000398.1:0-2599 GCA_963552635.1 uncultured Lautropia sp.
TTCTGTTCGGGAGATGCCCTCTGGAACCAGATCAAGGGCGCGCGGGCGCTGGTGCTGCCCAGCGAGTGGTATGAGAACGCCCCCATGAGCGTGCTCGAGGCCTTCGCCAGCGGCAAGCCCGTCGTCGGTGCCGACATCGGCGGCATCCCCGAGATGATCACCCCCGAGATCGGCTGGGTCTTTCCCAGCGGCGATGTCGACGCCCTGGCCGGCGTGCTGGCCGACGTCTTTGCCCGTTCCGATGCGGACATCGCCGAAATGGGACGCAAGGCCCGCGTTCATTGCGCCACCCATTTCAACCGCACGCGGTATATTGAAGGCATCGAAACCGTCTATCGAGAGCTGGGAGTCAAGTTTTGAGCAACGTGCCCAACACTGCGGTCGCATCTTCGGCCGTGTCCGCCCATTCCACCCCTGCGCTGCGCATCCTCGGCATTCGTGGTGTGCCGGCAGCGCATGGCGGGTTCGAGACCTTTGCCGAATACCTGGCGCTCTATCTGGTGAAGAAGGGCTGGAAGGTCACCGTCTACTGTCAGATCGACGGCACCGGCCCCATCACTGAAGACACCTGGGAAGGCGTCCACCGCATCAACATCCCCGTCGACCGGCCCGGCCCGGCCGGCACCATCCAGTTCGACTGGATCGCCACTCGCCACGCCCAGAAGGCCGGTGAACCCTGCCTCACGCTCGGCTACAACACCGCCATCTTCTGCACGCTGCTGCGCATGGCACGCCTGCCCAACGTCATCAACATGGACGGCATCGAGTGGCAGCGTGCCAAGTGGGGCGCGGGGCCCAAGGCCTGGTTCTACCTGAACGAATGGGCAGGTGCCTGGCTGGGCAACCACCTCGTGGCCGACCACCCCGAGATCAAGGTCCACCTGTCCCGGCGCACCAGCCCCGAGCGCATCACCGTCATTCCCTATGGCGCCGAGGACATCCGCTCGGCCGATACCGCTCCGGTGACGGCCCTGGGCCTGGAGCCCGGCCGCTACCTCAGCGTCATCGCCCGGGCTGAACCCGAGAACTCGCTGCTGGAAATCGTCGAGGGCTTCTCGCGCAAGCCGCGCGGCATGAAGCTGGCCGTGCTGGGCAAGTATGAAGACGGCAATGCCTACCACCAGGCCGTCAAGGCCGCGGCCGGCAACGAAGTGATGTTCCTGGGCGCCATCTACGACAAGAAGGTGGTTCAGGCGCTGCGCTTCCATTCCGCGGCCTACGTGCACGGCCACCAGGTGGGCGGCACCAACCCGTCGCTGGTCGAGGCACTGGGCGCCGGCAATGCCGTCATCGCCCACGACAACCGCTTCAACCGCTGGGTGGCTGGCCCCGGTGCCGCCTTCTTCGACGGCGCAGCCGGCTTTGCCACGCAGCTCGACGCCATCCTGGCCGATCCCACCCGTCTCGACAGCATGCGCAAGGCCTCGCGCGAGCGCTTCCTGGCCGAGTTCCAGTGGGAGAAGATCCTCTCGGAATACGAGACCCTGCTTCTGAAGTACCAGAAGTGACAGGGCAGGGAGGCGGACCGTTCCAGGGCATCCGGGCCATCACGCTGGACCTGGACGATACGCTGTGGCCGGTACTGCCCGTACTGGCCCAAGCCGAGCGCGAGCTGGTCGAGTGGCTCGCGCCCCGTGCGCCCCTGACGGCGCAGGCGCTGGCGGAAGGTCGCAGCGTCCTGGCACTCAAGTCCCAGTATCCCGAGCACGCCCATGACATGAGCTGGCTGCGGCGCCGGCTGCTACATGATCTGCTGACCGAGCGCCACGAAGACCCGGCGCTTGCCGACCCCGCCTTTGCCGTCTTTCTGGAAGCACGGCAGCGGGTGACCCCTTGGCCCGAAGTGGAAGGCATCCTGGCTTCCTGGGCCCGCCGCTACCGCATTGCCGCCATCACCAATGGCAATGCCGATATCCATCGCACCCCGCTGGGCCGGTATTTCAGCGCCAGCATCAGCGCGCCCACCTTCGGCGCGGCCAAGCCGGATCCCCGCATCTTCCATGCGGCCTGTGATGCCCTGGGCGTCGAGCCGGAGGCAACCCTGCACATCGGTGACGACCTGGAGCTGGACGTGCTGGCGGCCCGCCGGGCGGGATTGCATGCCGCCTGGCTGCTCAGACCCGAGCTTGATCGGTCAAGTGTTGTAAATAACACAGAAGGACGCGGAACCTTACAGCCTTACTTCTTTAGTTTGTTGTCAGTAGACAACGTTATGCAACGATAGTACGATCCAACGTAATGTCTTGTTTTGGTTGTGTGCATTACGTCAAGGTTTGAAGCAAAGTCGGCGTCGCGTTACAAGGCGGCGGGGCTTATACTGCAAAAAACTGCCAAAACAGTCCAAGAGTGCCTGACATTCGCGCCAGACGCGCGCCGCCCCTCATCCAGAGGATGACAGACATTTTCCTTTCAATGTCAGGTACTTGCCTTCGCAACACTGCGTCCCCAGAAGGAACCATCCATGCTGATCGACACCAACGAATTGGCCTCGGGCTCCGTCATTCAAACCCAGATCTGTATCGTCGGCGGCGGCGCTGCGGGCATCTCCATGGCGCTGGAGCTGGAGAAAGCCGGCATCGACACCGTCGTGCTCGAGAGC
>CAUVLK010000399.1:0-2597 GCA_963552635.1 uncultured Lautropia sp.
TGCAGCTGGAACAGAGCCCGTTCCGGGTCACCGCCGAGCCCACGCCATGGCCCGCCACACCCGGCACGCCACGACGCGCGGCCATCAGCGCCTTCGGCGTGGGCGGCACCAACGCCCACATCATCATCGAGGAAGCGCCGGCCGATCTGGCGCTCGGTGCCCCTGCAACCGGTACCGCGCAGGCGGCTGCCGCCCCGTCCGGCCACACCGACGAAGCTCCGCTCGCCTTCCTGCCGCTCAGCGCACGCACGCCCACAGCCCTGGCCACCCAGCGTCGGCAGCTGGCCGAGCACCTGCGCCGGCTGCAGGCAACGCAAGCCCGGACAGGGGCGGCTGACGATCCTGCCGGCAAGCATGACGCGAGGCGCGCCAGCCAGGACGCAGATCCGTTCCTGTCAACGGCGCTTGCCAACTTGAGCGACATCTCGTTCACACTGGCCCATGGCCGCAGTCCGCTACCGCATCGCCAGTGCGTGCTGGCCCGGACGCTCGACGAGGCCATCGCCGCGCTGGAAAACGACAACGCTCCCGACCACATCCATGCAACGGCGGCGGCCCAAGGCCCCCTGGTCTGGCTCTTCCCCGGCCAGGGGGCCCAGTACGCGGCCATGGGTCGCCAGCTCTATGAACAGGAGCCCGTCTTTGCCCGTGCCTTCGACGAAGTGGTCGATGCCATCGGCTCACTGCCCGGTGCCAACGGCCATCCGTGGCTGAACACGCTCATCCAGGGTGCAGGCCAGTCCGCCGAGAACAGCGGTCTGCCAAGCGACGGACAGCCCACGTTCCATGGGCCGGACACGGCCATCGACGGGCGTTCACGCCCGGATGGACACACGTCCGGTGAACATCCGGCCACGTCGGACGCAGCCCCTTCGTCGGGCGATCTTCCATCGGGCCGCACGGCCGGGCAGCCCGAAACGAGCGCAGCCCCTCTGACCGAGGCCCGCCAAGGCGGTGCCGACCTGCGCGCGCTGGTCTTTCACGGCAGCGAGGCCGATCTGGCCCAGACAGCACTGACCCAGCCGGCCCTCTTTGCCATCGAATACGCACTCGCCCGCTGGTGGCAGCACCAGGGGCTACTGCCCGACCTGCTGGTAGGTCACAGCCTGGGCGAATTCACCGCCGCCGTCATCGCGGGCGTGATGCCGGTGGCTGACGCTGCCCGCCTGGTGGCCCTGCGCGGCCAGTTCATCCAGGCCTTGCCGGCCGGTGCCATGCTGGCCGTGCGGCAACCGGCTGCCGAGGTGGCACCGCGACTGACCTCGGAGCTGTCGATCGCCACCATCAATGCACCCGAAGCCTGTGTGGTGGCCGGCCCCGAAGCCGCCATCGACGCGCTGGCACGACAGCTGGAAGCCGAAAGCATCGCCAACCAGCGGCTGAAGACCTCGCATGCCTTCCATTCGGCCATGATGGAGCCGGCCGTCTCACCCTTCGAGCGGGCCGTGTCCCGGGTCCGTCTGTCGGCCCCGAGCATTCCCATCGTCTCGGGCCGGACCGGCCGACCGCTGACCGATGCCGAGGCCACCGACCCGCACTGGTGGGCAACCCAGCTGCGCGACACCGTGCGCTTTGCCGATGCCGTGCAGCATGTCCTGGCCGAAAGCCCCGACAGCATCTTCCTGGAAGTCGGTCCGGGTCGCATTCTGGGCAACCTGGTGCGCCGTGCCGCCCCGGGGCGGAAGGCGCCTGCCTGTGTCGCCAGCCTGGAGTCGGCCGATGACGAGGTGAGGTCGCTTGCCCGCGCCCGCGCCCGGATGTGGTGCCTGGACCGCCTGCCGGCAGCCAGCCTCGCACCGGTCCAGGGGCGGCGCATTCCGCTGCCCACCTACCCCTTCGAGGGCAAACGCTACTGGCTGGATGCACCAGCCGCTGACGGAGGCATCGCCAGCATACCGCCTGCAGCACACGCCACCTCTGGCGAGGCCGGCGCGGTGCCCGTGGCAGCCACACCGTCTTCCAGCCCTGCACCGACGCCCACCCGGACAGACTCCCCCCTGGCCAGCCCGGGACTTCCCGTCGGGGGCGGCCTGCCGCTTGCCCGCTCCTCCACGCCAATGGCCGTATCCGTACCCGGCACCGACCATCAGGGCCTGATCACGGCGGCCGC
This sequence comes from uncultured Lautropia sp., assembly GCA_963552635.1. GTDB lineage: Bacteria > Pseudomonadota > Gammaproteobacteria > Burkholderiales > Burkholderiaceae_E > Lautropia. The sequence goes on from CAUVLK010000399.1 coordinate 2,111, forward strand.
AGCCGCCATCGGCGCGCTGCGTGCCGCCCTGCAGGTGCGTGCCGGTCAGTCGACGCATGCCGCAATGCCTCCCGGTACAGGCCCGGACGCCGCTGCTACCCATCATGCCCCGGGCAGCCCCGTTCTGGCCCATACCACAGCGGACACCTCGTCCCTTTCAGAAAAAACGAACCTCCTCAAGCAGCACACGCACACCATGAGCACCAACGATCGCCAAGCGAGATTGCATCAGGAACTGGCCGATACCATTGATGAAGTCTGCGGAATCACCGTCGGCCCCGAGGGCCGCGACAGCGCCTTCGTCGACCTGGGACTGGACTCCCTGCTGCTCACCCAGCTGGCCCTGCAGATCAAGCGCCACTTCAACGCGCCCATCAGCTTCCGCCAGCTGATGACCGACCTGCCCAGCCCCAACGCCGTCGTCCAACACCTGGACAGCATCCTGCCGGCCGATGCCGCCGTGGCCGCCCCCGCCACGGACAGTGCC
>CAUVLK010000400.1:0-2592 GCA_963552635.1 uncultured Lautropia sp.
CCTGCAAGGGTCCTTCCGCCCACCACCGCGGCCCATAATCTTCGAAGAATCAACGATCTGGAGACCTTCGCTGCCAAATCACACCCCACGGCGGCTGTTGCGGCAATCACCACGCATTACGAACAATGATTATCATTGCCCCGTAGCGTATCAATCCACCCTTGATCTGAACCCGCCTTCCAGATGCTTGTTCCCTTTCTCATCATGTTGCGCGAGGGCATCGAAGCAGCCCTCATTGTCGGCATCGTCGCCAGTTACCTGAAGCAGAGCGGTCGTGACGGCCTGATGCCCGCCGTCTGGGTGGGCGTGCTGCTGGCCAGCGCGCTGTCGCTGTTTGCGGGCGCTGCGCTCCAGCTGATGGCGGCCGAATTCCCACAGAAGGAACAGGAGCTCTTCGAGGGCGTGGTGGGCCTCATCGCCGTCGGCATGCTCACCTCCATGGTGTTCTGGATGCGCAAGACCGCGCGCAACATCAAGGGCGATCTGCACGCCTCGGTCGAGCGGGCACTGGGCCATGGCACCGATGCCGCCGGCTGGGCGCTCATCGGCATGGTCTTCCTGGCCGTGGCGCGCGAAGGCCTGGAATCGGTCTTCTTCCTGCTGGCCATCTTCCAGCAGAGCCAGGGCTGGCAGGCGCCCGTCGGGGCACTGGCCGGCATCGCGGTATCCGTCGTCATCGGCTATGGCCTTTATTCCGGTGGCGTGCGGCTCAACCTGCGGCGCTTCTTCCGCTTCACCGGCGTGTTCATCCTGCTGGTGGCGGCAGGGCTGCTGGCCGGGGTGCTGCGCAAGTTCCATGAAGCCGGCATCTGGAACCAGCTGCAGACGGTGGTCTTCGATCTGGATCACACGCTGCCCATGGACAGTCCGCTGGGCACCGTGCTGTCGGGCCTTCTGGGCTACCAGTCAGCCCCCGTGGTGGGCGAGATCCTCGTTTACGTCGCCTTCCTGGCCATCACGCTCTTCTTCTTCCTGCGTCCCATGACGACAGCACCGGCCCCGGTCGGCACTGCCCCTCGCTGACGACATCCATCCGAAATCCTCCGGAAGTTCCGGGCAGGCCGGAACGCTCCGGGTTCACAGAAACCACCCCGTCGAACTCCGATGCCTGATCCCAACAAGAAATCCTCCGCACTGATGCGTACCGCCCTGAGCGGCTCGGCCATCCTGGTCATCGCCGGCCTGGGCGCCTTCTGGTATGCCTCGCAGAAGGCCCAGCAGCAAGCCCCGAAGGAAGAGGGCGATGTCGTCACGGTCACCATCGAGGGCAAGGTCTGCAAGCCCAACGAGATCACCGTGCCGGCCGGCCGTACCACCTTCCGCATCGTCAACAACTCCGACCGGGCGCTGGAATGGGAGATCCTGGACGGCATCATGGTGGTGGAAGAGCGCGAGAACATCGCCCCGGGCTTTGCCCAGACCATGCGCGTCAAGCTGCGCCCCGGCGACTACGACATCACCTGCGGCCTGCTCAGCAACCCGCGCGGCAAGCTGCATGTCACGCCATCGGCCGATTCCGACGCCGAAGCAGCCCGACCCTCGGCCGTGAACTTCCTGGGAGCGCTGGCCGAATACCGCTTCTACATGGTGTCGCAGACCAGCCAGCTGCAGGACGCCACCGAACAGCTGGTGGCCGCCATCAAGGCCGGCAACCTGAAGGAGGCCCAGGCGCTCTACGCGCCCGCCCACCAGTTCTACAAGCGCATCGAACCCATGGCCGAGATGTTTGCCGACCTGGATCAGCGCATCAACGGCCGGGCCGACTACTTCGAGAAGCGTGAGGCCGATCCGGCCTTCCGCGGCTTCCATCGCCTGGAATACACGCTGTTTGGCCAGTCCACGCCCGACCTGAAGGCGCTGGCCCCCATTGCCGACGAACTGCAGGCCGATCTGGGCAAGCTGAAGGAACGGCTGAGCGCCCTGGACATCAAGCCCGAACGGCTGGCCAGCTCGGCCTCCCGACTGCTGCGCCGCACGGCCGACAACCTGCCCACCGGCGGCGAGGAAGCCTGGAGCCACGCCGAGGCCTCCGACCTGCAGGGTACGCTCGACGGCACGCGAAAGCTGGCCATCCTGGTGGCGCCGCTGCTGACCAAGCCCGCTCCCGCCCTGAAGAAGGGCATCGAGGACGGCTATGCCCAGTTCGGCAAGGCGCTGGACCCGTACCGCGACGGGAACGGCTTCAAGGCCGGTGCCCTGGACGATGCCGGCCGCAAGGCCGTGGCTGCCCCGGTCAACCAGCTGGCCGACACGCTGGGCCAGGTCAACGCCGCCCTGGGACTGGAGTGATCCCGTTGATGGCCATCTGACACGCCCCGGGGCTCCCACCCGGAGCCCCGCAGGCATCGCATTTCCAGAAGAAGAGGCTTCCCATGCAAGACAAGCTCGATCCATTCCGTCTGGCCGCCCTGGGCGGCTGTCCGGCCGGCATCCATGGCCAGACCGTCTCCTCGTCCCGCCAGGCGGCAGCCCACGACCAGCCCCAAGCCCAGGCCATGACGACCTGTCCGGCCGGGCTGGTGGGTAACCCCCACCCCCCATACATGCGCCCCCCCCACGGGCTGGGCGGGCTGGGCGCGGCCACCCCCCGCC
>CAUVLK010000401.1:0-2573 GCA_963552635.1 uncultured Lautropia sp.
GCCCTCGTGGCCGCCGAACAGGCCATCCAGCAGGCCGAGGCCCGCCACGACGGTGAGGCGCTGGGCGAGGCCTATGCCCGCTGGGTCGATGCCGGCGGTCCTTCCGCCGAGGCCCGCGCTGCCGAACTGCTGGACGGTCTGGGCTTCGGGCAGGCACAGCTGGCACGCACGGTGGACGAACTCTCGGGCGGCTGGAAGATGCGCCTGAACCTGGCCTGCGTGCTGATGGCGCCCTGCGACCTGCTGCTGCTGGACGAACCCACCAACCACCTGGACCTGGACGCCGTGCTGTGGCTGGAGCGCCAGCTGCTGCGCCATCCGGCCATCCAGCTCATCGTCTCGCACGACCGCGACTTCCTTGACCGCGTGGCCAACGCCAGCCTGGTCATCGAGGACGGCCGGCTTGAGCGCTACCCCGGCGGCTACACCGCCAGCGAGAACATCCGCGCCGAGCGCGCCGCCCAGCGCGAGCGTGCCCGCCGCGACCAGCAGGCCCGCATCGAGCACCTCAACCGCTTTATCGCGCGTTTCCGCGCCAAGGCCACCAAGGCCCGCCAGGCGCAGAGCCGCCTGAAGGCCCTGGAGCGCATGGAGGCCATCGCGCCGCTACGCGCCGCACGCGGCATCGACTTCGAGTTTGCCCAGCCCCCCGAGGGACCGGATCCGCTGATCCGCGCCCACCATCTGGCCTGCGGCCATACGGCCGGACAGACCGTCGTCACACTGCCCGAACTCATCGTGCGGCGCGGTGCCCGCATCGGCATCCTGGGGCGCAACGGCACCGGCAAGACCACCCTCATCCGCACCCTGATCGGCGAGCTTCCGCCGCTTTCCGGCGAGCTGACCCGTGCCAGTACGCTGGACACCGGCTATCTGGCCCAGGAGCAGATCGAGGATCTGCGCCCGGACGAATCCCCGCTGCAGCATCTGTCACGGCTGGCACCGCAGGAGCGCGAGCAGGTGCTGCGCGGCTGGCTGGGACGCTTCGGCTTCCCGGGTGACGACGCCCTGCGTCCGACCGGCCCCATGTCGGGCGGCGAGAAGACGCGGCTGTGCCTGGCGCTGCTGGCCTGGAAGAAACCCGGTTTTCTGGTGCTGGACGAGCCCACCAACCACCTGGACGCCAACACCCGCGACGCACTGGCCGATGCGCTGGCCGAGTTCGAGGGACCGCTGCTGCTGGTCTCGCACGACCGCTATCTGCTGCGCAGCACGGTGGACGAGTTCTGGCTGGTGGATGACGGCATCCTGCGCCCCTTCGACGGCGATCTGGACGACTATGCCCAGTGGCTACAGAAGGAACGCAGCGCGCGTCAGCGCGGCACGGACACAGGCCCGTCAGGCGGCACATCCGGACAGGGCGGCTCGGAAGGCGCGAATGCTTCCGGCAGTGACGGCTCCCGTTCGCCAGGAAGTGCCCAGGAAGGCAGCGGCACATCCGGCCAGCAAGGCGCCTCTGCAGGCGGCTCGCGCGCCGACAACCGGCGCGAGCGTGCCCAGCAACGTGCGGCCCTGGCCGCCCGCAAGAAGCCTGTCGAACAGGCCATTCAGAAGATAGAGCGCCAGATGGAAAGCCTGCAGGCGCGCGCCGCGACGCTGGACGAGCAGCTGGCCGCCCCTGATGCCTTTGCTGACCGCGCAGCGGCCACCGAGCGCCAGCGCGAACGCGCCCAGATCGCCACCGAGCTGGAGAATCTGGAAAACGACTGGCTGGAGCGCCAGGCCGAAATCGAGGAGATCGAGCGCCAGGCGGCGGAAGGATAGGCTTTCTGCCTACTGAAGCCGCCCTTTCAGCGCTGGCGGCAGGGGGAGCGTCATCACCTCGATGCCCTCCTCGTGCAGCGCCCTGGTCTCTTCAGGCGTGGCCACGCCCCGAATGGGGCGGTCCGGCGCCTCGTCAAAATGGATGCGCCGAGCTTCCTCGGCAAAACGGTCGCCCACGTCCTCGGTCGCATCGATCAGCTTGCGCAGCCCCCGCATCAGCTGCCCCTGCAGCTCGCGAATCTCGGCCGTCACCGGGCCGGAGCGCGCTGCCTTCTCGCCACGAGCCCCGGCTGCCTCGTCAACCGACGGGCTGCCATGGGACAGGTTCAGCCGGGGCGCCGACAGGAGCTTCTTCACCTGCCGGGACCCGCACATCGGGCATTCGATGAGCTGATTCTCCTGCTGCCGCTCGAAGTCCTCGGCGGAGGAGAACCAGCCCTCGAACTGGTGTTGCTGCTCGCAGCAAAGATCGAAGACTTTCAGACGAGCCTCCGTTCACTCCGCATCGCCCGAACCGCTGTCCTTCTCCAGATGGCGGTCGATCTTCATGGTGCTCTTGAGGGTATCCACCCAGGCCTGGCGCTCGGCGTTGGCCATCAGCTGCCGCAGCTGGGTGCGGTAGGTGTCCAGACGTTGACGGGCCGCTTCATCAGGCGGCAGGGCCTTCTCCACATGGATGAGCTGATAGCCTTCCTTGCCCAGATCGGCGCCCACCCAGGCAGGCAGCTGATCGGCCGGCACGCCAAAGGCGGCCTTCAGGGCCGGCTGCTGCAGACGGCCCGGCTGGGAACGGCTGATGGTGTTTTCCT
>CAUVLK010000402.1:0-2559 GCA_963552635.1 uncultured Lautropia sp.
TGGCGCCGGTCCCCTTGCAGGTGGTGCAGTTTTCCCAGGAGGGGATGCGGATCTCGGTCTCGTAGCCGTTGGCGGCCTGCTCCAGCGTGATCTCCATGGCGTAGCGCAGGTCGGCGCCACGGAAGACCTGGTTAGCCCCACCGCGACTGCCGCCACCACCGAAGATGTCGCCGAAGATGTCGCCGAAGGCCTCGGCAAAGCCGCCGAAGCCCCCTGCGCCGGCACCGGGGCCACCCCCCATGCCGCCCATGCCGTCAACGCCGGCATGGCCGTAGCGGTCGTAGGCGTCGCGCTTGCTGCGGTCGCCCAGCACGTCGTAGGCCTCGCCCACTTCCTTGAACTTCTCTTCGGCCTGCTTGTCACCCGGGTTGCGGTCCGGGTGATATTTCATGGCCATCTTGCGATAGGCCTTCTTGATTTCTTCGTCGGTGGCGTTCTTGCCCACCCCCAGCACAGAGTAATAGTCGCGTTTGGCCATGACTGACAGACGTTGGCGAAAGGCCCCTGAGGCACCTTTCGGAAATGTCGGGATTCAAAGCAAGATACCCGGCGGACCGGGTATCGGAATGGAGAGCCATGCGGGCGGGCGCTTCGTGAAGCCACCCAGCCCGTCATGGCCAGCCGAAACTGCCGGTTCGTCCGGCGGCAGGCCACCGGACTGTACCGCGATCAGTCGCGCTTGACTTCCTTGAAGTCGGCGTCGACCACATCGTCGCCGGCAGTTTCCGTCGAGTGGGCGCTTTCGGCCGACGAGGCACCCGCTGCCGCACCCGCTGCACCGGCTGCGCCTGCGGCAGCAGCCTGAGCCTCGGCGTAGACCTTCTCGCCCAGTTTCTGGGCGGCTTCGGTCAGCGCGTTGCTGGTTTCCTCGATGCGGGCCTTGTCGTCGCCCTTCACCGCTTCACGGGCCGCTTCCAGGGCGGACTCGATCTTCGACTTCTCGTCGGCGTCGATCTTGTCGCCGTGTTCCTTCAGCGATTTCTCGACCGAGTGCACCAGGGCATCGGCGTTGTTGCGGGCCTGGGTCAGCTCGACGCGCTGCTTGTCCTCGTCGGCGTGCTCCTCGGCGTCGCGCACCATCTTGTCGATCTCGGCGTCGGACAGGCCCGAGTTCGCCTTGATGGTGATCTTGTTCTCCTTGCCGGTGGCCTTGTCCTTGGCCGACACGTGCAGGATGCCGTTGGCGTCGATGTCGAAGGTGACCTCGATCTGGGGCAGGCCGCGCGGTGCCGGCGGGATGCCTTCCAGGTTGAACTCGCCCAGCGCCTTGTTGGCCGAGGCGATCTCGCGCTCACCCTGGAACACCTTGATGGTCACGGCCGGCTGGTTGTCGTCGGCGGTGGAGAACACCTGACTGAACTTGGTCGGGATCGTGGTGTTCTTCTTGATCATCTTGGTCATCACGCCGCCCAGGGTCTCGATACCCAGCGACAGCGGCGTCACGTCCAGCAGCAGCACGTCCTTGCGGTCGCCCGACAGCACGGAGCCCTGCACGGCAGCACCCACGGCCACGGCCTCGTCCGGGTTCACGTCACGGCGCGGTTCCTTGCCGAAGAACTCCTTGACCTTCTCCTGCACCTTGGGCATGCGGGTCATGCCGCCGACCAGGATCACGTCGTCGATGTCGGAGACCTTGATGCCGGCATCCTTGATGGCGGTGCGGCACGGTGCAATGGTGCGCTCGATCAGGTCTTCCACCAGCGCTTCCAGCTTGGCGCGGGTGATCTTCATGTTCAGGTGCTCGGGACCCGCCGCGCCCATGGTGATGTAGGGCAGGTTGACCTCGGTCTGGTTGCTGGACGACAGCTCGATCTTGGCCTTCTCGGCGGCTTCCTTCAGGCGCTGCAGGGCCAGCACGTCCTTGGACAGGTCAACGCCGCGCTCCTTCTTGAACTCGGTGATGATGTAGTCGATGATGCGCTGGTCGAAGTCCTCGCCGCCCAGGAAGGTGTCACCGTTGGTGGAGAGCACCTCGAACTGCTTCTCGCCGTCCACGTCGGCCAGGTCGATGATGGACACGTCGAACGTGCCGCCGCCCAGGTCATAGACGACGACCTTGCGGTCCTTGTTGCCGCCCTTGTCCATGCCGAAGGCCAGCGCAGCTGCGGTCGGCTCGTTGATGATGCGCTTGACTTCCAGACCGGCGATCTTGCCGGCGTCCTTGGTGGCCTGACGCTGGCTGTCGTTGAAGTAGGCCGGCACCGTGATGACGGCTTCGGTCACTTCCTCGCCCAGGTAGTCCTCGGCGGTCTTCTTCATCTTGCGCAGCACTTCGGCCGAGATCTGCGGCGGGGCCAGCTTCTTGTCGCGCACTTCCACCCAGGCGTCGCCGTTGTCGGCCTTGACGATCTTGTAGGGCATCAGGCCGATGTCCTTCTGGACGGCTTCTTCAGCGAACTTGCGGCCGATGAGGCGCTTGATGGCGAACAGCGTGTTGGCCGGGTTGGTGACGGCCTGGCGCTTGGCAGGCGCGCCGACCAGGATCTCGCCATCATCCATGTAGGCGACGATGGACGGCGTGGTGCGGGTACCCTCGGCGTTCTCGATGACCTTGGGGGT
>CAUVLK010000403.1:0-2552 GCA_963552635.1 uncultured Lautropia sp.
TTTCCTTCTCGGCCTTTTCCTGGGCCAGCTTGCGCTGATGCGCCTCTTCCTGCTTCTTCTGCTCTTCGCGCTTCTTCTCTTCTTCCTGGCGCTTCTTCTCTTCGGCCTTGCGCTCGGCTTCCTTGCGGGCTTCCTCGGCCTTGCGTTCCTGTTCCTTGCGCAGCGCTTCCTCGCGCTGACGCTTCTCTTCGGCGCGCTGACGCTCCAGCTCAGCCTGGCGGGTACGCTCACGCTCGCGCGCCTCGGCTTCCTGGCGTTTCTTCTCTTCCTCGTGGCGGCGTTCTTCTTCGGCCTTGCGTTCGGCTTCTTCCTTTGCCTTGGCGATAGCGATGGCCGGATCAGGCAGGTCGGCCTTCGCTGGCTCGGGTTCCGGTGCCGGGGCGGGCCGGGGCGGCGGTGGTTCGGGGGTGGGCTGCGGCTTGGGCTCGGGAGCAGGGGCCTCGGGGACCTCTTCGGGGGCCGGAAGGTCTTCCATGGGGATCCACAGCTCGGCCTGTACGACTTCGGGCTGGGGCTTCTGCCAGTCGATACCGACGAACAGCAGTGTGCCCAGCCCCACGTGCATCAGCAGGGCAAGCAGGAAGGACAGCAGACGGCTGGCGTTGCTGCCTTGGGCGGAGGGATCGGCGTGCGGGTTGGCCATGCGCGCAAAAGGGAGCGGTGGTCAGGAGGAACGAGCCGGGGCGGCGGGCCGGGGCTTGACCATCAGGCCGACGCGGGCGACGCCCTGCTGCTTGATGTCGCCCATGACGTCGAGGATGGTCTCGTAGCGTACCTGCTTGTCGCCGCTGATGACGACAGGTTGCGCCCCCTTGCCGTCAGCCGTGAGGGTGTTGAGCAGCTGCTTCAGCTCATCGGGCAAGCGTTCGCGGGTGAGCTGGATTTCCTGGGGCTTGGGCTGGTTGCGCGTCTGCAGCGTGAGCTTGCCGTCGGCAGCCACCTGCACCTCGATGTAGGGCTCGGGCTGGCGCGGAGTGGCGTCGACGGCGGGTAGATCGATGGTGCTGGTGGGCACGAAGGGGGCGGTGACCATGAAGATCACTAGCAGCACCAGCATCACGTCGATGTAGGGGACCACATTGATGTCGCTGACCAGGCGTTTACCGCGGCCACGACGGCGGGGGGCGGAGGTGGGCATGATGTCAGCGGGCGTGTCGGTCGAGGATGTTCGAGAACTCGTCGATGAAGGTCTCGAAGCGATTGGCCAGGCGCTCGATCTCGTAGGCGTAGCGGTTGTAGGCCACGACGGCAGGGATGGCGGCAAAGAGGCCGATGGCGGTGGCGACCAGGGCCTCGGCGATGCCGGGAGCCACGGAGGCCAGGGTGGCCTGCTGCACGTCGGCCAGGCCACGGAAGGCGTTCATGATGCCCCAGACGGTGCCGAACAGGCCGATGTAGGGGCTGACCGAGCCGGCCGAGGCCAGGAAGGCCAGCGAGGATTCAAGGGCGTCCATTTCACGCTGGAACGCGGCGCGCATGGCGCGCGAAGCGGGGGCCAGCACAATGTTGCTGCTGTCAGCGCCGCCGTTGCCCGTGACGCCGTTCTGGCGGGCGCGGCGGAATTCCTTCATGCCGGCCTCGAAGATCCGGGCCATGGGGCCCGGATCCTTGCTGGCGTGCGAGACCTCCTGGTAGAGCGCGTTGAGTTCGGCGCCCTGCCAGAATTTTTCCTCGAAGCGGTTGGTGGCGCGCTGGGCCGCCTTGATGGCGAACAGTTTGCGGAAGATGATGGTCCAGGACACCAAGGAGATCACCAGCAGCAGGGCCATGACGGCCTGTGCCAGCAGGCTGGCATCGGAGATCATGGACAGGATCGAGAGGTCGTGGGCATTCATCGCGAGAATCGGGTTGGTCCTGTGGGAAGCTCAGTCTTTTGCAGGCAAGGAACGGCTGAGCTGCGGGAATGGCCGACATGGATCGGCCAGGCCGGAAAACGGGGATCAGGGAGCATCGGCGTCCGAGGCCGCGGGCACGCACTGCCGAAGTCGATCGAACACCTCATCGGGCAGGGGCACCGGGCGGCCATTGGCCGGCTCGATGCAGGCGACCCTGACCGCGCCTTCGGCGAGCAGGGCGCCATCGGCCTGGTTGCGGGCGCGGTGCAGCAGCCGGATCGAGGCACGGCGGATGTCCAGCCTGGGATCGAGCAGGCCGGTGTCGACGGACAGCAGGTCGTCGAGCCGGGCGGGGCGGTGGTATTCGATGCTGCAGCTGCGCACGACCAGCGCGGTGCCCTGTGCGGCCAGCCGCTGGTGGTCGACGCCGAGCGCGCGCAGCCAGTCGCTGCGCGAGCGCTCGAAGAACTTCAGGTAGTTTGCGTAGTAGACGATGCCACCCGCGTCCGTGTCTTCGTAATAGACCCGGACATCGATCGTATGGAGCTGTATCACAGCACGATTCTAACTGGCCCGCCCAAGGCGTGCCGGGCTTGCCCGCCCGGTTCTGTGGTTTCGGTGCCACCGGCCCGTGGATGGCCGGAAAGCAGGCCGTTCTGGGCTGTTGGGCAGCTCGCAGCCGGCGGCCTCACTGTAGCCCGGGCTCTACGAGATGGG